>VEQB01000457.1 GCA_018883485.1 Bacteroidota bacterium | reverse complement strand
TGGTAATAGGAACTCCTTTAAAGTCGTATTTCTCTCTCAACCTATTTTCTAAGTAGCGTTTATAGCTATCGCTAACATATTGCGGTAAGTTACAGAAAAAGGCAAATTTGGGGTTCTTACCTGGCAATTGCGTGCAATATTTTATTTTGATAAACTTTCCTTTAATACTTGGCGGTGGAAATTTATCTGTGGCTTCCTGCAAGAAATCATTTAAATGGCTGGTAGTAATTCTTCTAGTTCTGTTCTCATAAACTTCCATAGCTACTTCCACGGCTCTGTGTATTCTTTGTTTTTCGATGGCTGAGGTGAAAATAACAGGCACATCATCAAAGGGCTCCAATTTTTGTTTTAACTCGGTTTCAAAATCTCTTGCCGTATTGGTTGTTTTTGGTTCAATCAAATCCCATTTATTTACCAAAATAACAACCCCTTTACCATTTTTAACCGCTAAACCTACTAAGTTTAAGTCTTGGGAGTCTAAGCCTAGTGTAGCATCCACAACCAAAATGGCAATATCACAATTTTCTAAGGCCCTTAAGGAACGCATTACGGAGTAAAATTCTATGTCTTCGCTTACCTTGTTTTTTCTCCTAATCCCAGCCGTATCAACCAATAAAAATTCTTGTCCATAATATTTATAATGAGAGTGCACAGTATCTCTTGTTGTTCCGGCAATATCTGTAACAATATTTCTATCCTCTCCCAAAAGCGCATTTACTAGCGAGGATTTGCCCACATTAGGGCGGCCCACTACAGCTATTTTAGGAAGTGTTTCTGCTAAATCCTCGCCTTCGCCAATTTCGTTAGGTAATAATTTAATTACTTCATCTAACAACTCTCCGGTGCCACTGCCGCTTCCGGATGAAATACAAAATAAATTTTCAAATCCTAATTTATAAAACTCATAGGAATCGTGTTGCTTTTCAAAAGTATCTACTTTATTGGCTACCAAAAGCACTGGCTTTTTGGTTCGGCGCAACAAATTGGCAAAGGCAGCATCTAAATCGGTTACCCCCACCTGCACATCTACCATAAATAATAGTACATCCGCCTCTTCCATGGCAATTTTTACCTGATCTGCAATGGCTCGCTCAAAAATATCGGAGCTATTGTGCACATAACCCCCAGTATCAATTACTGTAAATTCTTTATCTAACCATTCGGCTTTGCCGTAATGCCTGTCTCGTGTAACCCCACTAAAATCATCTACAATTGCCTTAAACTCGCCAATTAGGCGGTTAAACAAAGTAGATTTTCCAACATTTGGTCTCCCAACAATCGCAACAATATTCCCCATAACTTGTTAATACAAGCGGCAAAGGTAAGGGATTCTTCCTTTCCTCAGGAATATACCGATATTTGCCCCTTCAATTTTTAATATGAGTGCATTTAATACGATAGAAGAAGCCATAACAGCTATAAAAAATGGCGAAATGATTATAGTGGTGGATGATGAAGACCGCGAAAACGAAGGCGATTTCTTAACCGCAGCCCGAAATGTGACGCCAGAGATAATAAATTTTATGGCCAGAGAAGGGCGTGGACTTATTTGTGCCCCGCTTATTGAAAGTCGTTGTTTAGAATTAGGTCTCGACCTCATGGTTAACGATAATACCACCTTGCATGAAACGCCATTTACAGTTTCGGTAGATTTGCTTGGTAAAGGTTGCACAACTGGCATTTCTGCTCAAGACCGCGCAAAAACGGTTCAAGCCTTGATAGACCCAAGTACCAAACCAGAAGAATTTGGCAAACCGGGACATATATTTCCTCTAAAAGCTAGGCCAGAAGGTGTGCTTAGAAGGGCAGGCCATACCGAAGCGGCCATAGATTTTGCACGCTTAGCTGGGTTTGAACCCGCAGGTTGTATTGTGGAAATTTTAAATGAAGATGGCTCTATGGCAAGAGTTCCAGACCTTATAAAGCTGGCTCAAAAGTTTGACATGAAATTGGTAACCATTAAAGATTTAATTGCTTACCGTCTCGAAAAAGAATCCTTAATTAAACGTTTAATTTCTGTAGAGATGCCTACCAGGT
>VEQB01000456.1 GCA_018883485.1 Bacteroidota bacterium | reverse complement strand
GAGAAATGTAATTACGTTACATGTCAATATTAACTTTTTCATAAACATCCTCGTCATTATTCAATGATTAACTTATTAATAAAACGTTCATTGCCGCAACTAGTGGTAACAAAATACATCCCCTTTGGTAGTTGAATACAAGATTGATTTTACTACAAAATGATTGAAAACCAAATATTGTAAATAATAATAAAAATGAAGTTCGGATGAAAACAGAATTTAATCTCTTCATTATAAAACTACAACTTTGGTTATAAATACATTTGGTGGATAAAATTGCATTCCATCTCTGCCCCCGCAGAACCCTAAATTATCATAATCCTCCCTAAACTCAAAGTATATAGAATCACCTTTTTGTAATTCATTTTCCGTAAAAGCCTTTTATGTAGGGTGTCATTAAATGTACTTAATATTTGGGCTTAAACCATAATGCAGAGTTAGGCACAGAATAAATACGTAAAACATTCTCATATCCTTTATACATTTTGATTTCAGTTTGGCATCCACTAGCTAATTCTACAACCACTCCATAACCGGCATACAGTCCTATTAAATACTTTTCGTTTGGCTCCTTTTGTTGACAAGATAGGATAGAAAATAAAAGTAACAAAAAGCTTATTTTATGTTTCACTTTACTTTCATTAATTTTATACTAAGATACTAATTTAATTGATAATTTTCTGAATTACAGTCTCATTTGTTATTTCAATTCATACAGTTGTACTTAAATCTAAGGAGTTTAAGCCTGCTTGCATTTTAAAGTGGTCGAATTCGACCACTTTAAAATTGGAATTATTCATTTGTTCCCATGTTCCCAAAAACTCAAGAGTGTAGCGATTGCGAATCCAATTCTTAATTATGTCTGAAGCTCTACTTTCATTAATTTTGGCATTTGCCATATCAGTAATACAAATGTAATCACGTTCATTTTCAACCAAAACCTGAACTTCAACATTTTGTACTACAATAGTTTTTTGTTTATGCATTTATTTTAATTATCGTTTTAAAATTCCTATAAAATATTCACTCAATCCTAAAAAAAATTAATTACCGTTTTACACCCACAACACCTGATCCTCTCCCAACAAGGCCTCATTTCTAAAACTCAATAAAATTTGGGCAACGGTTACCACATCTTTTTGGCAATAGGTTTTAATGCGTTCTAAGTTATTTTCTTCCCAATATACCTTCCAAACCAAGCTGCCATCAATATCATCTTTTGGTGTAGGTATATTAAAAGATGCGGCCAATAAATCTAAAGAAGTATAACTTTTATAATCGCCAAATTTCCATAGTTCCATGGAATCTAAGAGGTTTATTTCCCAAGGTTTTTTGCCAGCAATATTTAACAAACTAGGTATTTCTAAGTGGTTTAATAAACAACGCCGGGCAATAAACGGGTAATCAAATTCTTTACCATTGTGTGCGCACAAAGAACTTCCAGCATCACTAAAATGTCGTTCGAGCATTGCAGAAAAATCGCTGAGTAATTGGGCCTCATCTTGGCCATAAAAAGACTTCACCCTAAATTGATAACTTCTGCCACTACTGCTAAAAAAGCCACAAGAAATGCAAACAATCTTACCAAATTCGGCATATATGCCTGCCCTAGGGTAAAGATCTGCTGGCGTTTGCAGCTCTTCTTTTTTTAAGGTAGCCGCTTTCTTTTGCCATAACTGTTGCCAACGTTCTGGCACCTGGGCAAATGTTGGGTATTGCGGTACTGTTTCTATATCTAGTACCAAAACTTTTGTTAGGTCTATTTGGCTTAGCATATACAAGTATAAATAAAAAGGTTTTCGGTTTGAACCTAACCCCTATAATAAATCCAAGTTATAGGATGAGTTTACCTAACTTCTTGCATCAATTTCTTTACCAACGGCGAAATAAGTATAAGCAACACGCCTGCTATTAAAGCATAAATAGCCAATTGCTTATAACCTTCGGTATAGATAATTAACTTCTCGTAATTACTTGCATTCTCGGAGGCTTGTGCAATATTGGCTCCTAAAATGCCTGCTAAGTACTGACCATAAG
>VEQB01000074.1 GCA_018883485.1 Bacteroidota bacterium | reverse complement strand
TCCAACGCAAGGTAGTACCACTTTACAATACACAATAAGCGAAAATGCAACCGTACTTATCACCGATGCGCAAGGAAAATTGGTATGGCAAACCGAATTAAAAAGTGCCAGCGGCCAGATGCCAGCAGCCAGCCGCCTTCTTCTCATTCCCTCCCAAAACTTCGCCAATGACTTGTATTTCTATACGCTTCAAACAACGCTTGGTTCAGCAAGAGGAAAAATTGTAGTGCAGCGGTAGCCAACTTATATTATAAAATATTTTCATCTTTATTTTGGATACTTTATAAATATATTCTTGCCAATTAGAACTTAACTCTTATTATTGCAATGCTTTTGGTTGCACAATTTAGGTTGTGCATGAAAAGGGAACCAAGTGTAATTCTTGGACAGTACCCGCTGCTGTAAGCACCCTCCGATACCATCGGAAAATTTTATCTCTCTTTGCCACTGTCCTAAAAATACAGGGATGGGAAGGCTGATAAAATGGTGCAAGTCAGAAGACCTGCCTTAGCAAATTAATCAAATGACTTTCGGGGAGAAAGGTCGGCTGAAAAATGGTAAATATTAATCAACGCATAGGCATTCTATTGCCATTGTTGCTGTTTCCAATAGTTTTATTGGCAGGCAGTAAAATTTTGCAACCCAAAAGCGATACCAGTAAAATATTGCCACCCTTGCAGGTAATAGGTTTAAAATATCCTTCCTTTTTCTCAGGTACCAAATTTCAATTGATAGATTCCAATCAACTCCGCTTTTTCCAGCAACAAAACTTGGCCAATCTATTGGCTAACCAGAGTCAGGTATTTATTAAAAACTATGGCCCCGGTGCCATTGCCACCCCAGGCCTTAGAGGAGGCAACGCCAACCATACCCTTGTTATGTGGAATGGCATTTCTTTACAAAGCGCATTGTCGGGTCAAACCGATTTCTCTTTAATACCAGCTTACTTATTAAATAACCTCGCAGTACAGTATGGCAGTGGCGCTGTATTGTTTGGTTCTGGTGCCATTGGCGGCGTAATACACTTGCAAACACGCGATAAACACACAGTGGGGCAACATTTGCAATTAATGAGCGGCTTAGGAAGTTTTGGCACCTATAGTTTTGGAGGAAAGCTACAACTAACTGGCAAAAATTGGAAGTTGCAAGAAGGTGTTTTTTACCAACGTGCAGAGAATAACTTTACCTATCACGAAGCGCAACTGCTTATGCCAGCCACTGAAATAATAAGTGAAAATATTAGCAGAGCAACACATGCCAATTACAAACAACTTTCTTGGGTACAAGAGTTGGATGTACAACTAGGTAGGTACCATCAATTAGGTGCAAGAACTTGGTTAAGTAGGATGGATAGAAATTTACCTAGCCCGCAAGGAACAAGTCCAAACAATGGCACGCAAGAAGACAGGCAAAATAGATTTATGTTAGATTATAAACGTAAGAAAGGAGCAGCAGAAACTTTGGTAAGAGCGGCTTACCAATTGGAAGTGCTTAATTACATGGATCAACAAAATGGCTTAAGTGGCACAGATGCAGAACAAATAAGTGTGGTTGCAGATCAAATCTTACAAGCAAAATCTTTTGAGTTTTTAGTAAGTGGAAGTTACCAATTACTAATGGGAAGTGGTTACTTTATAGGAAGCAATCAAAATTCTAGCTTTTACGAAACACAATCTCGTGCAGCCTTATTTGGTTCAATAAAACAAAAAGCATTTAATGGCAAATTGCAACAACAAGTAGGCTTAAGGGCAGAGCAAGTAGATGGTAAAGGAATTCCTTTAATGCCCTCTTATGGATTACAATGGGTGTATAATAAATCTATTAGCCTGTTAGGTAACGTGGCTAGAACTTATAGGTTACCTACCCTTAATGATTTGTATTGGCCATTGATGGGCAATGTAAACTTAATGCCAGAGCAAGGTTGGAATTATGAATTAACTGTACGCAGTAATTTTGCCATGAGCCAAAATTTATTGGCTAAAATTAGTGTAACTGGATACTACAAGCAAATAGACAATTGGATTATATGGGTGCCAAAATCTGCTAACTTAAGTACACCTATGAATGTGCATCAAGTAAACAGTAAAGGCATAGAATTACAATGGAGTTTGAACCAAGATTTAGGGAAACAGCGCATAGAATTAAGTGGCATGCACGATTACACCCAAGCCATGCCAACTAAGAGTAATTTGGAGAATGACGCCTCACTTAACAAGCAACTTATTTATACCCCAGGCATAAAGCACCAGTTAAACCTTCAATACAAAATTGGCAAAACGGCCATACAATATACTTGGACCTATACGGGCATTAGATACACGGCATCAGACAATAGCACGTGGCTTAATCCTTTTACCTTAAGTTCGTTATATGTGAGTCAACTATTGGTTAAAAACCGGCACCATTTCTCTATAAACGCTAGCCTACAAAACTTGTGGAATGAAACTTACCAAGTAATGGCTAATAGAGCGATGCCCTTAAGAAATTTTCAACTTACTTTAATTTATACGATATGAAAAAACAACTACAATTAGGATTGGCTATTGTTGTAACCTTATTTACACAAACAGCCTTTGCGCAAGTTTCAACCTTTGAAAACATTGAACTTCCAATAAACGGATACTACAATGGCAGCGATTGGAAGGGCGGCTTTAACAGCGGCAATGCTTTCTTTGTAAATGAATATGATACGGCATTTGGCTTTGAAAGCTGGGGCGGTTTTGCAGTGTCTAATATCAAAGATTCTACCACTGCTGGTTTTATGAACCAATATGCATCCATTACTGGTGGAGGTAAAAACTCTAATAACTATGCTGTGGCCTATGGTGACGCTAAAATTAGAGTTACAGGAAGTGCAAGAACTGTATCTGGATTTTACATTACTAATTCTACCTATGCTTACCTGGATATGAAAAATGGGAGTCAGTTCTCTAAAAAATTTGGTGGAGTAAGTGGCAACGACCCAGACTTTCTAAGCGTAACCATTAGCTCTTGGAAAAACAATGGCAATGCCGGAGACACCAGTATAACGGTTTATTTAGCAGACTTTAGAGATGCAAACAATGCCAATGATTATATACTCAATACTTGGAAATGGGTTGACCTAAGTGTGTTTGGTGCAGTAGATAGTTTTGGGTTTAACTTTGCCTCTTCAGATACCGGAGCCTTTGGCATAAATACACCAGTGTATTTCTGCATGGATAACTTTGATGAAAATGCAATTGGTGTTCAAGAAACCCTAAACAAAATAAGCATGATCATTTATCCTAACCCTGTACAAAATCGCTTACATATTGAAATTGAGGAAGACCTAGTAGCTGCAACGATAACAGATTTGCAGGGTAAAACAGTTTTAGCAGGAACAGAAAAAGAAATAGATTTAAGTGCCCTTGAAAGTGGCATCTACATTTTAAGTGCAAGCACAAGTAAAGGAATAAGCACTCAAAAAATTGTGAAACAATAATGTTGTTTTTCATTAAAAATATCCTCAAACACTGGCACTACAAATTAATTGTGGTGCTAGTGCTTGTATTTAGTGCATGTGAAAAAACACCCTCTATACCAAAAACAGATTTGCCAAGCGACACTCTTTCAACAGGCGTATTTATTGGGAGTGAGGAAAATTACCAATGGGGTAATGCAAGTTTAAGTTTCTTAGATAGCAAAACAGGAAAGGTGTATGAGAATATTTATACAACGGTGAATCAAAAAAACTTAGGTGATGTGTTACAATCCATTTACGTCCATCAAGACAAAGTTTATTTGGTAATAAACAATTCGGGGAAAATTGAAATCATTAACCGTTCCACCTTTGCATCTATAGGAAACATTACTGGGTTAAAATCGCCAAGATATTTCTTACCCATTTCGGATAATAAGGCATATGTTAGTGATTTATACGGACAACAAATTGCTATTGTAGACTTAAACACCAATAAAGTAAGTGGGCAAATTGCATGTAAGGGCTGGACAGAAGAGCTTTTGATGCATCAAAACAAAGTTTATGTATGCAATAAATATCAAGCTTGGGTGTATGTGATAGATACCCAACTAAACAGCATTACAGATAGTATTGCTATAGGCTATGGCGCAATAAGCATAGTAAAAGACAAGAACAATTACTTGTGGGTTTTAACAACAGGTAACACGCAAAATGGGGCTAACATTAAACCGCAATTACACAAAATAAACCCCAATGATAACAAGGTAATAGCCACTTACGATATGGGCTTAGGCGAGTTACCAATTAAGTTAATTATTAACAAGGCACAAGACCGTTTGTATTGGTTAAACAATCATGTTTGGAGCATGAGCATTGCCGAAACAAGTTTACCTAACAATGCATTTATTGAAAAAGGTTCGCGTAACTTTTATGGTATAGGTATAGATACTTATCACAATAGGTTACTGGTATCTGATGCAAAAGATTATGTGCAAAAAAGTGAAGTATTGCAATATGATAGTACAGGTAAGTTAATTAACAGTTTTAAGGCTGGGATTAATACATTTTTCTTTATTAATAAATGAGCAATAACCAAGAAAATACTAGGCCAAAGTTAACCAAGCGTACCGACTTACAAGAAGGCTTACATTATTATTTTGAGGGCGGTTTTATGGTATTAACAGCAGCCTATCATATAGAGCGTGGCTACTGTTGCGGCAATGGATGCAGACATTGTCCTTATTCCAAAAACGGTGAAATTAAAACGCTTCAAAAAGGGTGAAGTAGAAACCATTAATACCCTTTTCACCAAAGCCAATATCCATTCTGGCATTGATTTTTTCTTTGCGTAAAACAAGGCCACGCAAACCAACACCGTAATTAGGTTTTATGTTATAATTTAAATCATTAAAGTCATGACCCACATTACCAGCACCACCAAAAAGTGTGGCGCCTAGTGGGCCCCAAATTTTAAATCTAAATTCTCCTTGCATGGCCACCATGTGGTTATCTCTAAAGCGACCATTATAATAACCACGCATATAATTTTCGCTACCCATAGTACCCATTTGCCTAAATGGAACATCACCTTCATTTAAAGAAGCTACGCCCTGCAAGGCAAATATTTGCGAGCCCCATAAGGGAAAGTACTTTCGTAAATCAATAATTACAGAATTAAAGGAATGGTTTCCAAATACTGATTTAGAATAAAAATGATTACTAATTTCTAAGTATGCCCCTTTAGAAGGATAATAAATATTATCTCTATTATCAAAAGCCAAAGCCAAACCAGCCCCAAAAACTTCATATCCATTAATTCCAGAGACTCCACTCTGCGGGGTTTTACTATCTGCTTCAAATTGTGTTTTATACAATTTCTCATACATAAACTGTCCACCAAAATAGAGGTTATGAATGATTTGCTTAGTTAGCCTTGCATTGAGTTTATGTTGGTTAAAATCGTACAGCTCCTTATCTGCTTCAGTTGCTTGGTTGCCTATTCCCCAATAGTTTTCATTAAAATCGTTAAACACATATTGAGCCTTTAAATTGTATTTATTTTCTTTGAAGAACAAATCGCAAAAAGGTCTAAAATTAAATTGTCTTTTGGTAGTAAAAGAAGTATTTATCTTAGCCATAGAAGGCCTTGTAATAGAATCTACAGCCATTCTAAAAACAAAGCCAACACTTACGCCTAGTTTTAACCCAGTTTCTGGCGCAATACCCCACATAGGAATAATCAAGAAATAATTACTCTTAGGCTTAGCCGAATCTCCTTCAACAATGCTATAAGCCTTATCAATTAACTTTTCTAACTTTCCTTTATTTTGTGCCTTTACAGCATTTAGGTTCAAGACTAAAAAAAGAAAAAGTAGGTATTTATGTGCGGTAGATTTGCCCATTATGGCAATAGCCTTCCGTACATTCTTGGGAATGGAATACTTTCCCTTACATGCGGTAATTTGCAAATCCAAGTTACCAGCCTTTCTAAACCAAGTCCGAAACCCGCGTGCGGCGCAGTGCCATAGCGACGTAAATCTAAGTACCATTCAAAAGCCTCCATAGGCAATTGGTGTTCGTTAATTTTATCGGTAAGTAATTGCACATTGGTTTCACGTTCGCCTCCACCTACAATTTCACCATAGCCTTCTGGCGCTAACACATCCACACCTCTGGCAAAAGCTTGGTTATTTGGGTCGCGCTTTAGATAAAATGCTTTTACTTCATGCGGCCAGTTATACACCATGATAGGCACCTCAAATAAGCGGGTAATTACCGTTTCATCGCTACCACCTAAATCATTACCATATTTAAAATTACGGGCACTTTGTAACCACTGAGGAATATTTCTTTCTTGTTCTTCTAAATCGGCAAGCTCTTGTTTTAACTTATCTATTTGCGCTTGGTTAAATCCAATTTCACCCTTCTTCATGCCAGGGGTTTTAATCTTTTCTTCTCTCTCGCCTATTTCTAAATTAATAGCAGCAATTCTGGTTTGAACCAAGGCCAAATCTTGCTCTAAAGTAACAATAGAATTCTTCCCATTCACATCTTTCTCCCCTTTGATAATACTAACTGCTTCGTCGTAGGTTAGACGTGGGAAAGGCTTAACAATATTTTGCAAAACACTGATATCTCTTCCAATTGTTTCTAACTCTTTGGCGCAATTTTCTAAAACATTAGTAACCACAAAACGCAAGAAGTTTTCAATTAAATCCATGTTGTCGAAGATGTCGTAAAACATCATTTCTGGTTCAATCATCCAGAATTCGCTTAAGTGGCGGCGTGTTTTAGATTTTTCTGCCCTAAAAGTTGGACCAAAAGTATAAATTTTGCCCATAGAGAAAGCCATAGCTTCTCCGTATAATTGGCCACTCTGACTCAAATACGCTGGGTCGCCGTAGAAATCTGTTTCAAATAAATTACTGGTGCCTTCGCAGGCATTACCTGTAAATAGAGGTGCATCCATTTGTACAAAACCCTCTTTCTGAAAAAACTGGTGAATGGCAAAACTAATTTGATTACGAACGCGCATAATGGCCCATTGGCGTTGGGCACGTAACCAGAGATGGCGCTTGTCCATTAAAAAATCTACCCCATGTTCTTTTTTAGCGATGGGATAATCTGCGGATTCACCAATAATTTGAAGTTGACTTACTTGTATTTCGTAACCACCTATTTGGCGTTCATCTTTAACCACCTTACCAGTAAGATGTAAGGAAGTTTCTAGGGTCACTTTACGCGCTTCTTCAAAATTCTCTGCGCTAAGCACGTCTGCGCTGACAACGCATTGACACCAGCCTGTACCATCGCGTAAAACTATAAACACCAAGCCTTTACTTTCTCTTTTATTGCTAGCCCAACCAGATAAGGTAATCTCTTGCCCCTCGTACTTTGCTAAATCGCTAATTAAATATTTTTGCACTCCTTTAATCCTCCTTAAGCGTTTAAATTAAGGGGCAAAAGTAGGCAATTTAGGCTGTAATCAAAAATGAAGTTTTGTATTAATAAATTGAAAAAACCATTGATTTATCCCCGAAAAACGAAAGTATGACTTTCATATTTCGGGGATTATATTACCTTTGAAGTATGATAACTAGGATTTTACAAGAAAAGGCAGAAAAACTACTGAAAGAATTTCCAGCAGTAGGAATAATTGGCCCAAGGCAATGTGGTAAAACCACAGTAGCCAAGCTTATCCAAAAGAAAGTAGCACTTAAAACCGGAGTATACTTTGATTTAGAGAGTCCGCAAGATTTAAGAAAGTTTGAGAACCCAGAATTATTTCTTACGGCGCATCAAGACAATCAGGTAATCATAGACGAAGTACAACGCATGCCTGAGCTTTTTCCTTTAATGCGCTCCTTGATAGATAAAAAAAGAAAATCAGGAAGGTTTTTACTACTTGGATCAGCAAGTCCCGCACTAATACACGGTACTTCAGAAACTTTAGCAGGTAGAATCTATTACTTAGAAGCCACACCCCTACTTCTGGTAGAACTTCCCAATAAACCCAAAGTATTAGAAAAGCATTGGTTTAGAGGAGGGTTTCCAAATGCGTGGCAAGCCAAAACCGATGAAATATTCTCACGATGGATGGATGGCTTTGCAAGAACATTTATTGATAGAGACTTGAACCAACTTTTTGGTATAAGCTTCTCGCCTCAACTGATGTTTAAACTTTGGCGCATGTTAGCGCATCAGCAAGGTGGGATATGGAATGCCCATTCTTTCTCGAAGGGATTAGATGTGAGTGCCATTACAGTTAACCGCTATTTAGATTACTTGCAAGGAGCCTTTATGGTAAGAAAGCTCATGCCCTACCATAAAAATACTTCCAAAAGATTGGTTAAAAGCCCTAAAGTATATATAAGAGATACAGGCTTATTACATTACTTGTTAGATATCCATCATGCCAAAGATTTACACTATCACCCCGTTCTTGGCTACTCGTGGGAAGGCTATGTAATAGAACAAATTATTTCACTTTTACCTCATTCGGTTCAACCCTACTTCTACAGAACACATGATGGAGCAGAAGTAGATCTTATTTTAGTTAAAGGCATTAAACCCATCGCTAGTATAGAAATTAAATATTCAGAAAATCCTTCTATAAGCAAAGGATTTACAGAAAGTATAAAAGAACTTGGCACAAAAAATAATTATATTATAACTCCATCCGAAGAAAAAGAATGGCCAATAAATAGCCAATTACAAGCCATCGGTATTAGAGAATTTCTTGAAAAAAGACTGCCGAAGATAGTGAAATAAATAAAATATATCCCCGAAAAACGAAAGTACAACTTTCATATTTCGGGGATAATAAATTGGAACTATAAGCTTATTCATAACTCAAATTTGGAGCTAACCAACGCTCTACGTAAGCTACATCAACC
>VEQB01000073.1 GCA_018883485.1 Bacteroidota bacterium | reverse complement strand
AACGTGAATTATGCAAGTTTTATTTTGTTAATTAATCATTAACTTGTTATCCTATTAATTTATGCTCAAATAAAAAGCCCCACAGTAAAACCGCGGGGCTATTACCAGAAAAACGGGGGTTGAAACTGGTAAATTTCTTGAATATTGGGAAAAACATCAGAAAGGCAGCGAAACTTTGCGGAATTCTGCCGAATTCATAGGATTTTTCTCAATAATATTGTTCTCTTTCATGATTTTGATATAGGTTCGAGCTTGTCTGTCCTTAATATCCATTGCTTCCATTATGGCAAGAGTGAGTTCAGCGGTGGTTAAGTTGGCTTTATCGGCAAATATTTCTTGGGCAACACCAAAAAGGTCATTCAACTTTCGTGTTTGAGATTCCTCTTTACTTTTTTCACCCAAGTAAACATGTCTACCTTCCTTTGTGTCCCAACCAAATTGCACAAGTGGAACATCATGAGGTGAACCATCACGCACCTTTAAAGCTTTTACCACACTTGAGTTGTTGTTTTCATCCTTTTCAACCAATAATATTCCAGCAGCTTTCCTTTGAACCTCAGAACCCAAGTGACCTCTAAGCTTCATACCAGATGGTGCCATGTGAACCACGCAAATTATACAGGTGTTATAAATTGCCGCCAATCGAAATAACTCTTCAATTAGTTTAACGGAACTTTCCTCGTCATTTACTCCGCCTAATAAATCAGCTATTCCATCTATTACCATCAAATGAATTCCTCCATGCTCATAATAAAACCGATCCATTGATTCTAATATCAAATCCATTCTTTCATTACGAGATATTCCAACCAAACAAAATGCCTTAAACCATGGAGGAGGTCTGTCAATTCCACTTCTTTTTAGAATATAGGTTAGGTTTTTGTAAAGTTGAAATTCCGATTGTTCGGTATCATAAAGTAATACTGCGCGCTTTTCTAAATTCTCCTTAACCGTTGTACCCAAAGTATCAATTGTTTTCCCAAGGGGCTTAATAGAACCTGATAAGATTCCGCCCAAAAAGTTTGTTTTTCCACTACCTTCTGAACCAGCTACGCACATTAGATTTCCTGGTGAACCAACTGTCACCTCACTTATGGTAATAATCGGTTCAGGTGCTTTGGGTGCATATACCGGTGAAATTGACCCCCTCTTTCCGTTTGAAATTGACCCCCCATTTGGTGATGCAAAATAGCATTGATTATTTAAGCAACTAGTCACATACAAATAAAGGGATTTTTATTCAATTCTAGGGCTTCCCTTTTTTCGTAATGAATCGCCTTTCAATTCTATCCGATGGGCATCATGTACCACCCTGTCTAAAATAGCATCTGCAATTGTTTCATCTCCGATAATTTCATACCAATTTGTAACTGGTACCTGGGTAGTAAAAATCGTAGATTTTTTCCCATGCCTGTCTTCAATCAACTCCATTAATATCAGTCTTGATTGGTTGTCGAAGGGTTGAATTCCAAAATCATCAAGTATTATCAAGTCCGTTTTTTCTAGTCGATTTAGCTCTTTTATTGACGATCCATCAGCTTTTGCCATTTTTATTTGAGTAAATAAGCGATTGGTGTTAGCGTAAAACACTTTATATCCAGCCAAACAAGCTTGGTTTCCTAAAGCCGAACCCAAAAAACTCTTGCCAGTACCAGTGCTTCCAGTTATGATTATATTCTCTGCCTTTTCTATGTAATCACAATTCATCAACCTGTTTATTTGGTTCCTGTCTAATCCCCTTTCTTCTGTAAAGGATATCTGCTCAAAGCTGCTTTTATAGCGGAACCTGGCATTTCTTAGCGATCTTTCTACCATACGGTTCTGTCGATCGTCCCATTCCTGTTCGACCAACATGGATAATAATTCATCCGTTGTGAGTGTTGAAAGGCTTTGAGTCTCTAAAGCTGTCTTAAAGCCTCGGTACATCCCAGTGAGCTTCATTTTTCTCATCTGTTCAAGTGTTACTTCATTTTTCATGTTTGTTTTTAATTATAGTAGGCTTTGCCTCTAATGTTTTTATGTTTTGGTGTTTTTGTTTTTTCGGATAGTGTTTCATCCTCCAGGGAATAGTTATCCAATCCCTTTTTTAAAATATTTACGATAGTATGGTAATTGTAAACTCCATATTCCATGCCTCTTTTACATGCATTTGATAACCTTATGGAATCTACACCAGGCGATAGATTTAGAATTCCCTGACATATTAAAAATGATTGCTCAGGGTGATCATGGTTATCAAACACAACTTTGAGATAGGCGCCAACTTCAGGAGAGATGGACAAACCTTTTGTTAAATAGTATTCCTCAGTCCTGCCTCCTATGAACTGGTGGGTACTAGCCAAATGATCCATGGTAGTCGTAAAGGCATTTCTCCTGTAACTTCTCGGGTGATTGGCTAGCATTGTGTACTGGTGGAATATTTCAACAACAGAAGAGTTATAAAGGACTTTCACCTTTTTTCCAACATACTCATAGGGTACACTATAAAAATTCTTATCAACCGAGAGTTTGATATGACCATTGGTATAAACCGTGCAGATTTTCATTTCCCTTATTTCATAAGGCAATTCCGGAAGCGGTATCATTTCCGACCTTTCTTCCTGTTCAAACCGAACCCTGCGGCTCTCCTCCTTATTCAATGGAGCATTGTTATATAATTCGAGAAGTTCCAGGATTGCAATATTCAATTCTTCCAGACTATGAAATATTTGATCTCGAAGACCGACATAGATTTTCTGATAAGTCAACTTCACTGCTCCTTCAACCAATGCTTTATCTTTGGGCTTATAAACTCTTGCAGGTATTACAACTGTGCCATAGTGCTCGCAAAAGGTCTCAAAAAGTGGATTTAATTGAGGTTCGTACTTGTTTGTTTTGATTACCGCTGCTTTAAGATTATCCGGTACAATCGCTCTAGTTACTCCTTCAAAATATTCAAAAGCCTTTTTACAACCCCAAATAAAATCTTCTGTCTTCTGACTTCTTACAGCGCAGACAAAGGTTAATTGACTACAACCCAATATGGCAACAAATACCTCAACAGGTATTAATTCACCAGTAAGAAGGTCTACAATTTTGAGTTTATCACCGCAAAAATCAACATAAATCTTATCTCCTGCCTTGTGATCAATATGCATAGAGGTTTCTTTAGTCTTTAGGTAACTCCTTAAATAGAATGAAAACTGAGACGATTGATACCCTTGAGGATGATTTAGTTTATACCGACTCCATTGTTCAAAAATGGTCATACCTTTCTTTCTCAATGCCTTTACAATTTCAGGCAGAAGGCTTTGAAGCATTGTGTATTTAGGGTCCTGAATCTGGGTACTCTCTTCCAAACGTTTTGTGAAAATATTGAATAACGTTTGGTTATCCATATTCTGAATTTCATTCCAGGGAACGCCAAAGGTCTTGAACCTCTGGATGTAGTCTTTAACAGTGTTTCTCGATGTGTGGGTCATTTTGCTGATAGCCTTGCTACCATGACCTTCCGTGTAATGTTGAATAATTTGTTTAATTTTGAACATGTTGATTGGATTATTAGACATGAATGTTGCCATTTGGGCAAACAAAGACAGTGACTATAATCGCTTAAACAACCATGCTATTTTAGGGGGTCATTTTGCTCCGGTAAGAGGGGGTCAGTTTGCGCCGGAAGAAGGGGGTCAATATGTCCGGAATTTCCATTTGTGAGCCATCAGTGGATGATACTCGGGAATAAAATACTTTCATTATTTATTACAGAATAAGGGTAGTCCTATTCTGATGCAAAAATAGTACTATTTAATTGAGACACCAAAGATTAGAATAATACTGTTTAGGGTATAGTCTAAAATTGTATCTTCGGAGTAATGGGTACTGCAAATAAGAATCATCATTTCGTTCCAGTTGTATATCTCAAACGATGGGGTCATAAAACTGATAAAGTTACCCAAGTGTATTGCCTTTCTAATAAAGATAGGTTAGTAAGAAAGAATCAACCCCAAAATTTAAATTATAAAAAAAACCTTTATACACTGCCAGATACATTTGTTCCAGAGATTAGGAAAATAGCTGAAACTGCAATCTATAAAACTTGGGAAGATAGGTGGGGACAGGTATTACCAATATCATTTGATTTAGGTGTAGCCCCAACTGGTTTGGATTTAAGGAGTATCAAAGCATTTATTTTCCATCAATCAATACGTACATTAAAATATATTAGGGAATCGGAAAAGGTTTTACAAAAACTAAATGATGAAATAATTAATAGAGCACCTCATTCTGTTTTTCATACATCTGCACCGTTATTTCTTTTCACAACATTTTCTACATCTTATACCATAAACTTTTTAAAAGCACCTTTAAATTGCAGGTTCATAACATCTGATAATCCTGCTACTCATTGGTTAATTGATGGTGAAAATTATCATAATATTCCTACGGTTGTAGGAAGAACAGATTTATACAAAAACACAAATTACAAAATTATATGCCCAATTACACCAAAGTGGCTTGGTGTTTTGACACCCAATTTAGGGATAGCTAAATCAGAGTTTCAGTTAAGTACTGGTAGCACTATTGAAATACCTGAACATCAAGTAGAATTTTATAATAAATTGATTGAAATGACATCTGACAAGTTAATATTTGCATTAAATATTATGGATTTAAAATAAAATGGAAGAACCTTTAAAAGCTTTAAACAAAGCAATGGAGGCATTATATGCACTCATTTTTACAATAGTTTTAGTTTTGATTATTGCTTTGACAATATTCTATTCTGATATAGAAAAACTTTCTAATTTTGGTGGCTTTATAGGTGGTGTTTTAGGCACTTTAATTGCGGGTGTAGTATTTATTTATGTAAAGAAAACCTACAACCTACAAGAGCAGGAACTCAGGAGTACCAAAGAATATATCAAAAAACAACAATTTGAATCAACCTTTTTCAATATGCTAACTATGGTTAATAATATTATTGATTCAATTAGTTATAATTATGTTGATGCTCAAAACACCAGAAATGTTACAGCACGTGGTAATGACTTCTTCAAATATTTTATGGAAAGATTGAAAGAAAACAACAAATCTATCTATGATAGTCATGTACATTTTAACAATTCTATTACTCGTGAAATAAATAAGATTGATCCAGAAAACACTACTTACCAATTTGATTTTTTGAATTTTGGTTTTGCGACTGGTGAAAAAAATATTCTACCTGATCCATTGATAATTGGTATCTGGAAAAATGAACACCCAAAAGAATTCGTAGGGTTGGTATATAAGTATTGGTATTTACAAACCGATACTCAACTTGGACATTTATTTAGATATATTTATAACACAATGACCTTTGTTATTGATTCTTGGGATGATTTTGAAACTCAAAAAAGGTATATCAAATTAATACAAGCACAGCTATCCAATTACCAGTTGGCTGTGATGTTTTATAGTGGAATTAGTCCTGTAAGTAGAAACTCAAAAGGTGAATATAAATTTAGAGAAATTGCTGACAAATTCGGTATTTTTCAAAACATGGAAGCTACATATTTATTAGATGAAAGCCATTTTGAATACTATCCAGAAACTAAATTTAAAAACAGATAGAAAATTCTTCTCAAATAGCATTACTTATTTATAATTTAGCTTTAATTTTTGGGGATAATTCAAGTGATTTTATCATATAAACTATACCAAAAGTTGTATGTAAAAGTAAGATTAAGTTATGATTTACATAAATATTATTATCATATTTATACCAAGGTGTTAATTGAATAAAAATAGTGACCAAACTAATAAAGCCAAAAAAAAGAAAGTATATATATGTTATTATAGTTGTAGTTAAAAAAAACCAAAGTTTTATATCGGCTTTTTTCCAGAATAATAATTCTTTTGAATATTGAATCTGAATTTCTAAAAACTTTGGTTCAACTTGACTTGACTGGTTTAATCTAATTGAAAATTGAACAATAGTTGCCAAATAGAAAATCATTCCAATCTTATATAGAACATAAAAATTAATCTCAAAACCTAAAAAATCAAAAGTTAATGGTGGATTGTTCAATTTAAAGAAAACAACGTTTATTTGAGGTATAGAAGTTAATATAGCAATAAACACTAAAGGTAGCGTCTCATTAAGTGTGTAAACTCAAAAAGTTGTTCTAGAAATTTTTGGACCCCGTTAAGGAAAAGGTCGAAAAAATTTATGGAAACAACTTTTTGCATAACTTTATATACTTAAAAAATGAAAAAAGAAGAATTGCTAAATGATGATTTCTTGAAACAGTTCAAGAATGGAGATGAGTTAAACTCATTTATTGATCAACTAAGAAAACGTGGTGTTGAGCAGCTATTAGAAGGTGAGTTAGATGCTCATTTAGGCTACGATAAACACGAGCGTTCTGACACAAAAAATGCCAGGAATGGACATAGTAAGAAGGTTGTCAAAACCAAAGAAGGTGAAATGGTTATAAACGTTCCAAGAGATCGTGAGGCAACCTTTAACCCGATGATAATTCCTAAGCGAAAAAATATGGTTGAGGGGATTGAAAATGTGATTGTTTCCCTTTATGCGAAGGGAATGTCGGTGAATGATATTGAAGAGCAAATTAGAGAAGTTTATGATATTGAGGTATCCAGTTCGACCATATCTAGGATAACAGACCGAATAATTCAAGACATCACAACTTGGCAAAATAGACCACTAGATTCAGTTTATACTGTAGTTTGGATGGATGGCATTCTGTTTAAAGTACGCGAAGGTTCACGGGTTATCGATAAGACAATATACATTGCTGTAGGATTGAATATTGAGGGCAAAAAAGAGGTTCTCGGTATGTGGCTTGGCAAGAATGAGTCAGCATCGTTTTGGTTATCTGTATTAACAGACCTAAAAGCCAGAGGAGTAAAAGATATTTTAATTACAGCTACAGATAACCTTAAAGGGTTTACAGACGCAATAAAATCAGTTTTTCCTGAAGCTACAAAGCAAGTCTGTATAGTGCACCAAATCCGCAATTCCTGCAAGTTTGTTGGATGGAAAGAAAGAAAAGAGTTTTCAGGCGATATGAAAGCAATTTACAATGCACCTAACAGAGAAGCTGCTGAGCATGCACTAAATGAGTTAGACCAAAAATGGGGCAGTAAATACGGCTATGCTATAAAGAGTTGGAAAGCAAACTGGAATGAACTTACAGCATTTTTGGACTTCCCACTCGAAATCAGAAAAATAATCTACACCACCAATGTCATTGAAAACCTTAATGGTAAAATTAGAAAATACACAAAAAACAAAATGTCTTTTCCCACTGATGAAGCGGTTTTAAAATCGGTTTACCTGTCCATACGTGAAGCATCTAAATCATGGACATTACCCATCAGAAACTGGGGGGAGATATTCAACCAATTTATTATTATGTTTGAAAACAGAATTAATCCCTAAATCAATTTACACACTTTTTGGGATGGTGTCATGGTTCATTAAAAACTTCATTTTGGAAATTAATTTCCATGTACTTTTTAACTTCAAATACAAACGGCTTGTATTACCTATTGGTCTTATTGCATTTTACTTTACCCATGGGATGGTGTCTGGTGTCTTATTCTTCATTAAAAAAATTATCATACTCAACATTACTTACAATAAATATAATCCAAAATACAGTTTCCTGACCTTCTTCAGCCGAAGGAGGAATAGTTCTAACTATAAATGTTGTTGTTGCACCTCTGTATACTTTTATTATTTCACCTTGCTTTACTTTTGAATTTATTAATTTGCACCTATAACCTTTAATTGAATTTATGTATTCGTTGTATTTTGTTTTATTATGTAATTGAATTTCAATTCTCTTATTAATATAATATACACTATGGTAATAAGTTAAATATGATTCTACTTCTTCTGCTTTTTTTGAATTATATGAAAATGTTAGAGTGCTATAATCCTTCGGCTCAACTTCCTGTATATTATAAATATCCCAATTTCTAGCGCTCAAAAATTCTTCAACATTTCCTAAATCCATTTTCTTAATTTCTAATATTTGTGATAAAGTTAAATTTTGACCTAGAATTTTATCGCTAATGAGCAAAAGCATTATGAATAATAAAGGTTGGTTTAAGAATTTCATATTATTAAAATTGTTAATGGCAAGTTCAATTATATGTAAAAAGTAGATAATTATTTTTTAATACTTTTCTCAACATTTATTAAATACCACAAGAAACTTCTGAAACTATTAACCAAGCAAACGGAATAATGTCAATTCCTAAAATAGCCAATACTAAAAGAGTTCCTATCGTTTTACAGTAACTTTATGTTTTGCATTAGCGCAATGACGAAAGCTTTGGTTAAGGGAAATCCAAAACAAATGCAGAAAAAGAAGAAATGAATATTATTAAAATTCTAATTTTAAAATAACTATGCTTCACCTTTTTGATTCACTGTATATCCACCGCTTTTAAATCCTCGCTTCTTTTCCAACCAATCTACCAATTGAGGCAAAAATTCAAATAATTTTGCCATGTTAAAAGAAACATTTTTAAATAAACTAAAAGAAAAATATCCAAATAATTTTAATAAATACGACTATTCATTAGTTCCTAATATAGTTAATTCTAAAAATAACAAAGATAAAAACATTTTTATATGTTTAAAACATGGTGAATTTGAACAAAATCCTAGTAAACATTTAAATGGTAGAGGTTGTAAAAAATGTGGTATTATAAGAAGAGCTATATTTAGTACACTAACACTAGATGAATTTATAAAAAAAGCTAAAGAAGTACATAAAGAAAAGTATTCTTATCAAAGAACAGAATATACAAAAGCTAAAAATAAAATCATTATTACATGTCCAACTC
>VEQB01000072.1 GCA_018883485.1 Bacteroidota bacterium | reverse complement strand
TGTACCGCCATAAAGACCAGCTCCAGCAGTATTATCTACGTCGCCTTCTACCGCATTTTGTATTCCAGCTTCTGCAGCAGCAATGGCAGAACCAGGGCAAGTAGAACAATCTGTAGGCCTATTAATAATTCCTTTTCCCAAAATTACTAATCCACCCCAATCACCTTTGTTACGTGCACCTACTGCCTTATCTGAGGTGAAAACAATGGGTCTGGTTGCAGTACCATTCGCATTAATCATACCATTGCGTGTAATAATTAATGTAGATTTGTTACCAGATTTACCTTTAACAATTGTACCAGGCTGAATCGTTAGCGTGGCATTGTTTTTTACAAACACATAACCATCTAAGGTATAAACTGTGTCGCTAAAAAATGTCGTGTTTGCTGTGATGTTACCGCTTACTGTTCTCGCTTTTTGAGCCAATAATGTGACTGATAACAAGCACGAAAGAATGAATAGGTTAAACTTCTTCATGTGTTTAAAATTTGTTGTTCTCAAAACTACTTTAGCTTCATTGCGCTAAAGTTAAACTAAGGTTACTAAAATGTTAAGACCAGAAAATCTAGAACAAAAAAAGCCTAGACATCAGCCCAGGCTTTTTAAAAATATAACCTAATTTAGATTTTAAAATTTATAACTAAGGGTAAATGAAAGTGTATATCCCATTTTGTACCTAAATACTTCATTGTCCATTTTAAAACGCTCATCAGAAGTTCCACCAGCATTAATTAATTTATTCTTATCAAAACCATTTAACTTACCGCTACCATCATTATCCCAATAAAAAACTAAGTCTTGAGCTAAAATATCATTGATGGCTAACTTTGCTTCTAAGCCCTTCCAAATGCGCTTCGAAACGCTCAAATCAACTACTGTTCTTGGGTTCTCCCATAAATCTGGAATTAATCCATTGATTTCTCTAACGAAAGCAATTCTTTTTCCAATTCTATTTACAAACAAGGCTACACTAAAAGCTTTCTTTTGATTAAAGTATTGTAAACTTGTGTTCAAAATGTAGGGTGATTGACCTTGGAGCGGACGCGTACCAAACTTATCTAAAGCCACATTATCATCAAACTTAACTTCAGAGAAAATATATGCGTAGTTTAATGTAAAACTAAAGTCCCTAATCCATGTTGTTCCAAATGCATTGTCTAAAAAGTCAAAATTCTTTCTAAACTCAAGCTCAAAACCATAATTAATAGCGTTGGTTTGAGAAGAGTAACTTAAATAAGTATCACTACCCCTAAATTCATATACCATCTCGATAGGATTTCTGAAAGTTTTGTAGAACAAAGAGGCCGACATCATTTGTCCTTCGCCAGGATAATACTCATAACGTAAATCAAAATTATTGATTCGGGTTCTAGTTAAAGAACTCTTTCCAGTTACTACAGTATTTATATTAAAGTCGTAGAATGAAAAAGAGGCAATCTCTCTAAACTCTGGTCTTGCAACTGTTTTACTTGCAGAAAATCTCAGGTTAGTTTTTTCTGTTAGTTCATAAGTTAAGTTCAAGGAAGGTAAAAAATCATTAAATACTGTATCAATATTCAATGGCTTAGGTGGGCTTGAATTTAATTCAAATGAGTTAACACTTTGCTTGTAGCTTTCAAAGCGTACACCATATACCAACCTTAATCTAGAAGCAATTCGCTGATCCAACATTAAATAAGCAGCAGCTAAATTAGAACTAGCAGAATAAACATCCTGAGCACGATAATCTTCATCCCAATAGTAATCCTCAGAATATAAATCTTTTCTAAAGAAGGTGTCTAATTTACCTTCAAGGAAATTTAAACGCTCTATGCCGCCTTTTTTAAGTACAGGGGCAAAGGCACGCGCTTGAAAATCACGCTTACGTAATTGGTAAAAACCGCCAACCTTTACCTCAGTTTTAACACTTTTCCCAGATAATTCTTCAAAAGGTCTTTGCAAATCAACTCCAGCACTACTAATATTTTCGGTTAGCTCAGAAAAAAATCTTCCAGATTGTGTAATATCAGGATTACTACTAGTAATCTTTGCCTGATATGGGGTGTAGCCTTGCTCCTGGTCAATTAATGTAGCTTGGGTCGAAAATCTTCTAAAATCTGGAATCGTACGTGCAATATTATTGTTATTTAAGACCCACTTAATCTTTAACTTTTGTCCTGGTAAAAAATGATCTCCAATTAATTGATTGGTTAATAACCTTCCTTGATTAAAATTAAAATACGTATTATTTACTAAAGGAATCTGCTCTGATGTATAATCATCAGCACCTCCCCTAACAGTGGTAATATCCTCTGAATTTAGGGTCAAGGCATTCTTAAAAGATATTTTGTGACGTGTGCCTATTTTATAACCAAAATTAGCCATCACACCTGCTAATATTTCATCTTTCGTAATAGTATCTTGATAACTCCTTACAATTTGGTTATCATTTCCATCCATTGGTCTATTGTATTGGTTGCGTTCAACAAAAGTATTTCTACGGCTATTGCTGTAAGAACCAGAAACAATAAAGCCAAACTCATCATTTTTACCAATCTTGTAGCTATTGCCTCCAGCTAAACCAAAAGAGAAATTTAAAGGTAAGCTGCTTGGTCTTAAGAGCGTCCAATCATCATCAAATTTTCTGGCGTTTTCAACTTTATTAGGGTCTGTATTGTAGGCTCCTCGCTCTGGAATACCATCTGGTATAGCTCTTTTACCATCATCAACACCCAACCAATCGGTACTACTGTTGTTATAACCTACACCTTCTTTAAATGTAGTTATACTATGGTAACTTACCCCACTAGATACACTTACAAATTGTTTCTCTGGAATATCACGCGTATTAATGGTTATTAAACCTCCCGCAAAGTCGCCCGGCAAATCTGGTGAGGCAGTTTTGGTAATAACCATATTATCTAACATATTAGAAGGAAAGATGTCAAACGAAAATGCTTTCTTATCACTTTCAGAACTAGGCAATGGAGCACCATTAATGTACGCTGTATTATATCTGTCATTTAATCCGCGTATAACAGCAAACTTATTATCCTGTATAGAAGTTCCGCTCACACGCTTCATTACATCACTCGTAGTGGCATCTGGTGTTTTCTTTATCATATCTGCAGAAATACCATCAGATATGGAAATACTTTTCTTTTGCTGAATCAATAAAGCACTGGCATTTTCTTTCTTTAAAGTACCTTGTATGACCACCTCCGAAAGCTCCTTAGTTGCAGCCTCCAAAGCAATAGTAACAGAAGTAACTTCGCCTGCCTTTACTACAATACCTTGAACTGACTTTTTGCTGTAAGAAACATAAGATGCAATTAAATTGTAAGTTCCTGGCTGTAAATTGCCAATGATAAACTTGCCTTCAAAGTCTGTGGCTGCCCCAAAAGTGGTTCCTTCTACAATTACCGTAACGCCAATTAGCTCTTCACCTGTTTTCTTGTCAATAATTTTACCTGCAATTTTACCTGTATTTACTGCTTGCAGCGTCAAACTGGTAAAAAACAAAAGAATAACCAATAATTTTACTTTCATATGCATTGAAATTGCGACAAAAGTATTTAGCTGAGATTATGCTTAAGTTAATCCAATGTTAGGCTTATGTTAGAGTAATATTACCTTAATGTTAAGCTTTTCCGTAATCAAATAATATACAACTACTTATATATTTTACTCCAAACTTATTTCTTCATCTCCCTTTTGGTAGGGTAAAAACAATATTACCAGTCGCATCATCTCATTCGATTCGTCCATTCCAGTTTCAAAAGCCATTGCTTTTGGTGGTTGGTTGGGGTTAAATGGATTTTTACTGGTATTATCATAAGTAGCTGTGGCATGCAAAACAGAGCCCGCAGGTATTTTTACCATATTTTTGAACCGATAAAAATCCTGCCAATTAAAATCCCAGTCGGGTATATCTACCAACTTAATGGTATCTCCCTTTGCACTTACTGCATAAGCTCTAAAAGTTTTTCCAATTAAATGCATGTGAGGGTTTATAAATAACAAACTCACATCGTTATTAAACTTCACATTTAAATGTGCTCTATAAATGGTGTCTGCGGGAATGGTCCAACCATAGCCCGGACTCGGGTTCTTTGGTTGAAAGGCTGCAAATCCAACTTCCCTTAAAATAGGAACCGAACTATAAAACAAACCCAAGGCACTTTGGTCATTAGCCTCTACAGAACTTGGTGAATAATGTAAGCTTCTAATTAAAAGTACTCCTCTCTTGGGCAAATTAAAACCCACTTTCTCTGGAAACTTAATTAATCCTGTTCCAGGCAACCATCCTCCATGGTAAATCTCTCGAGGGTTTTCCCCTTGCTTGCCTATCATTTTAAAAAATGTAAAATCCCGCATATCGTCTACCCTATTTATAGAATCCTCATTATACACATAATAATCTGGCCCAAGCTTTAAATCTATACTTTCAGCAACTTCAAAAATTTGATAGGAAGCATGGTGCACCAAAGTTTTTAGCCCAGGAAAAAACTGCAATCCTGAAATTGCATGCGCACTATCTAGTTCAAAGGGTATTTTATAACAGATATAAGTATTCTTATTACTAGCTGCTAAACTATAAGGCCTTGGCATTTTTAATAAAACATCGGGCTTGGGCAATTCTGTAAATTTTTTGGGTTGAACCAAATCTGATTTTTTACCCAAGGGCATGCCATTTTTTAACCAATCTAATAAAGCTTGCTTTTCTGCTGAATCTAAAGATCTATTATCTGCAAAATCTCTAAAATGAGCATTGGCTTTCCATGGAGGCATAGAACCAGAAGCTATTACTAACCCCATTTCTTTGGAATGCCGTTTAACTTCTTCATAGGTGCTTAAAGAAAACGGAGCATAACCCTCTTTATAATGACAAATACCGCATTTTTTGCCAATAATTTGTGCCACTCCATTATAATAACTTGCAGGGGATTGCGCTTTCCCTTGCAAATGAAATAGCATAAATACAAAAAGGATTTTTAAATTAATACTCCCCACCTATTACGCGTTTAGTAAGCTCTGGCTGTTCATTAATTTCTGGCAAAGAAGTTGGAGGTGCAAAAGAATAAGTGGTGTCGGTTAAGCTCTGCATAAATGCAATTATAGCACCAATCTCTTGCTTACTTAAATTCAATGGTTCATCCGATAAAGTTTGATGCGGCACATTTAAACCTTTGCCTTTACCTCCCCCTTGATTGTAAAAATCCATAAGGGTTTCTAAATCTTTATAGCTACCATTATGCATGTAAGGAGCGGTTAAACTAATGTTTCGAACCGTTGGTGTTTTAAAGGAATGCTCATAGAAATAAACCTTCTCTTTTACTCTAGCTTCAGATCTTCCTTTATCTGGGTCGAGATTCCAAACCGCTGCTTTGGGATCAACAGGAACTCCTAGTACTTCAGATTCTGATTCAAAAAATAATGGCGGGGTTGTGCCATTAAAAAAAGGTGCAAAATGACAAGTGCCACAAGCCGCTTTACCCATAAATAGATTAAAACCATCAACGGCATCTTTGCTTAAAGAAGATTGTTCGCCTCTCACAAATTTATCAAAAGGAGAGTTAAAGGAAGTTAAAGAACTAACATATGCAGATAAGGCAAAAGACAGGGTACTTTTATTCATGTTACCAGCTTCATAATCTGGAAAAGCTGCACTAAACAAAGCTACGTAAGATTTACTTTTACCCAACCTATCAAAAATCCTATAATAATCATGATTAAATTCATCGCTGCTAAATATTACATGCTCTGTTTGATCCTCTAAAGACTCAGCTCGCAAATCATGAAAAAAACGCTCGGCATAAACAGCATTGATTAAACTAGGACTATTTCTTTCTAAAAATGTCCCTTCATTAAATGCTTTACTAGTTTTTAATCCATCGCTAAATGCCAATTCTGGCTTATGGCAACTTGCACAACTACGTTTATTATTAACAGAAAGAATAGGATCATAAAACAAATACTTGCCCAATTCTCTTACTGTTTCATTCCTATAATTCTCTGGCAACTTAACATAGAAATAAGGGTTTAATAAGGTTGGGTCAAACAAACTACTTGCTTTATAATTTAAAGCATTCATACCCGGATTAACCTCTTCCATAAATTCAATTTGAAGTAGCAAATGTGCCTCCTTACATTTAGCAATTAGGGGATTTACATACAATTTTAAAAAGGCAAGCCTATCAAACTTCTCAAAATGCTTCTCCTTTTCCAATTGCAGAATTGCGCCAGAAAACAACTGCTTTATCTCTGTAAATAATTTAGGATTCTTTTGTTGAATGGCTGGTTCAAAAAGACTAACAAAAGAAAACATACTTGTTAAACTTTCTTTAGCATCAGTAACACCACAGAGAGTACCAGGGGTATCAAAACCACTTAAGCCCAAACTAAAAACGCGTATTAAACCTACAAAGGTTCCCTCAAAAATATACCTATCATATACCTTTCCTTGCCATTGGTAATCTTTTACAGTTTTATAAAACAAATCGGCTTGAACCAATAAGGCCTCTATTACTGATTTATCTGGTTGTTCTGCCATTAATTCATCTATTACTTGCAAACCCACCGGCTGAAGTATTGTTAAACTTGGTGCCGACTTTTCCAACCTTGGCAAGGGAGCTCCATTCAAATTTTCTTTAACCAAAGTTGGATCAGTATACTCTAACAAAAATTCAATTTCCTTGTAAGATATCCTTAACGCTTTATAAGAAACTTGCACTTGCTTCCAATTGCCTTTCTTTTGGTTCAAACCAAGTACTTGAACATAAAATTCATTTGAACTTTGCTTAAGCCTTTCCAATTTTTGAATTGCGAGACCTTGTGCTAACGGAAGACTAGTCTTATTAGAATTGAGCAATACCCAAAACATAGTTAGCACTAGAAATGAAATAAAGACAACAATTTTCTTCATAATCCTAAAAACAAAAAGCCGGGACCAAAAATGGCCCCGAGCTTATTGAACAACTATTAAATATAAAAACGAAAAACTATTCTACTACAAACTTCAAGGATTCACCTTGTTCGTTCATAATTATGTAAGTACCAGAAGCAAGATCTGTAACATCTACAGACTTAACATCACGGTAAACTTTTAAACGCTGACCAGCCATATTGTAGATGGCAACATCCATTGCCTTATCTAAATTTAACTCACGGGCAACTGGGTTAGGGTAAACTGTGAAAGTAGCTGTCCCCGCTTTCTTAATTTCATTTAACGCTGTAGGCAAACCATCCCATCCACTAATAGCATACGTTAAAGAATTATTGTAAGGAAAGGTATTTGTTGTTGCAGGATGCTGCGAGTTCATCAACATTGTTTTACTATCTAAAGCAATTGCACCTGTAATTTCTGCACCTGGTGCACAAGCTGCAACACGAATTATATCATTAAAAGTAGGGTTAGGAATAGACATATCTAACAAGAAAGCTTCACAAACTGTTTGATTTGAACCTTGGTATTCAGCTGGCATACGTCCCCAATTGCGTCCATTTAAATCCTCACTGATAATCATATAATCTTTATTTCCAACATGCATAAAATTTAAACCATCAGGATTAGAAAGGTGAGTAGAAGGATACTGGCTAACTGGCTTTGAAGTTGCAGAACCGTTAAATGGTCCACCTTCAATGTATGTTTTTACATCATTGGTGGTTAAATCTAATTCTAATACACGACCATAATAATCTTTGAAAGCACCATTTCTTACAGAATCTGCAGCTGCTGCGTCTGAGTTAGGAAAATCTACACCATTAATTGTTTTGTAGCGATCTTTATACGCTTTAACTAAATGTAAAGCCACTACGCCACCTGCTTTAAAGGCATTACCTGGATTATCATTTCCAGTTTCAGTAACATAAACTTTACCATTTCCCTTATTGTATGCAACCCACTCTAAACGAGTAAACATAGTAGCACCTTTGCTCATACCATATTTATTAATAGTAAGCATGGTATCAATATTATCTGGAACAGTAATCCACTTGCCTGGTGCATCGTGGTTAAAAATATAGGTTGTACCCGAAGTAAAATCTCCTGCCGTATTGGCAACAAACTTAACTAACATACCAGGCGTTGCATCCTCTCCTAAGAAAACTGTTTTGTTATCTGGAAGAATTGCGCCACCTTCCCAACCAGCGCGACCCCAGTTGTATTGTTTACGAATAGCCTTTGCTTGTTTTGGATCAATCTCTACCATCCAATTCCAATTTTGATATTTCTTTAAAGTTTTACCATTCAAACCAGGAAAACCAGCCGGAGTAGTTACTCCAATTGTAAAATCAGAAGTATCTCTTAAACCTGAACTAATATTTGCATTGCTAGTAGCTAACCACTCCTCTGCTGTCCAAATTCTTCCATCTGGAGCAGAAATACCAGCGCAATTCATACCTGTTTCACCTGTAACATTAGTAAAATCAACATTGAAGAATTTTCCAGAACGACCATCATTTAAAGTTTGAGGAACGATTTCTAAAACATCACCTTTAAGACGACGTAATTTAAAAACAGTCATACCACCTCCATCACCAATCTGGTCATTTTTTTGAATCATTTCATGGTTAACAGAAACCCATCCTAAATCGGGGGTACCAGCGGCTTTGTCAGGCGTAAAACCAATAAAATCATGCCATTGCTTAGCAACAGTTTTACCAGCAGGATTACCATAAGTAGGGGTGGTTTGAACGGTATCTACCCCACCTACAAATAAAACCTGCATTTTAAGTGGCGACTTTGGCATCCATACTGTTGCGGCCGACCAAGTAGTGTCGATATTAACTGGGAAAGGAATTTGTGCCACCGCAGCTAAAGATAAAGCTGCTCCTAAGGCTGAAAGTAAAGTTTTTTTCATTTGCTTGTGTAATAA
>VEQB01000071.1 GCA_018883485.1 Bacteroidota bacterium | reverse complement strand
TCTCTATAAAAAGTAGTAAAGTGATTTCCTGCACCGCTTATCTCATCATCTTTTTCAGAACCCTTATTATATCCAAAACGATATTCTGAAGCGCTGTAAGTTCTTCCTGGCAGAGGCGCGCCAAATGTGGCGTAATTAATACGGTTTTTCTTTGCGACACATTTATTTGTATAGGTCGTTTCAAAAAAAACGGAGGCTTCTTTATATGTGATAGTTGTGCGCAAAAAACTTTTTTGTTTCAGGCATACAAGATAAGGTTTTATTAATTATTACATATCCCTTTAAATAAGTTTTTCTCCGATGAATGAAAACAATTAAATTCTTAATGTAACCCATTTCAATAAACACTTTACACTCTTTTGAAGTACGCTGTAAGGAGAAAAACTTCCTCGGTATGGAGGAAGTAAAAGCGAAGGGTTGGCCTTGCGCAGGTGGGCTTTTGCTTTGACCCGTCCTGAAAAAAGTTTACAGTTTTTATGGTTAATCCTGCTATACATTTACAATAATAATATTAATCCTGATATTGCTTTACAGGAGTTCTTTTTTTTGGATAATAGTTTTTCCATTGGCGTGTCACTTGAATTGGTTTTTTAGCTGAATGAACAGCTTCTGGAGTGTAATAGCTTATGCTCAAATGCGGCCTTTCAGTATTGTAAAGTTTTATAGCCTTATGGAGGTATGTCACAGCTTCCTTAACTGTCTTAACACCCTGAGGGTCGAGATATTCTTCTTTTATGATTCCATTTACTCTCTCTGCTACCGGGTTTTCCAAAGGGTCGCCGGATTCAGTCATGCTGATTTTAATTCCATATTTATTGAGCAGAGCCACATATTCATGGCTACAGTATTGAATTCCTCTATCAGAGTGATGGGTCAGATGGCTTAGCGGCCCCCCAAAGGCCTGCAAAGCCATCTGCAGTGCTTTTACGCTTTCTATCGCTTCAAGAGTTTGTGCCAGGTTGTATCCAACTATTTTATGTGAATATGCATCTGTGATAAAGGAAATGTAGACCCTATGACGTCCCACCTTCCAATAGGTAATATCACTTACCCATAGTTGATTGGGACCGGTTAAAACAAGGTTTTTTGTTAAGTTAGGGTATTTGCGAAGCCAATGATTGGAAAAGGTGGTACGGATGTTTCTCCGCCTGCGCCGAACCAGCAAATGATGATAAGCCAGTAAATCAAAGAACTTGTCTCTGCCCATTTTAATCTGGTGGTCAACAAAGACCAGAGCAAGCATCTCATAAAGTTTCCTTCCACCTATCCTGCGATGATCCTTGCGGATTTGCATTACTTCCTTGAGTACAATTTCTTCCTCTACTCCCTTATCCATTTCTTTCCAGCTATCCTGGTAATATGCCTGTCTGGTTATACCAAACGACCCACATAGCTTGGCAAGGCTTATGCGATGAAAATGCTTCTTCATTACTCCGATGGTTTGGTATTGAGCTTTTTTCGAATAGGTATTTTAAATTCCTTTTCAGCGATATCAACCATGGTTGAAAATGCAATTGCCTTCATTTCCGCGTCCTTTAATTGCATTTCCAGGTCTTTTATTCGCTTCTTCAACTGAAGTGTTTCAAAGTTAGCTTCCGACTTATCGGTGGCTGGCTCTGTAAGTTGTTTAGATGGTTTTGGCTTTTTTGGCATGGCGTATATTTGTGTAACAATATTCGGTCTTCTGGTTTTGATTCCGGTATTGTAACCCAATTTTTTCATCCAGCGCAACAATTGGCCGTGTTCTTCCTCCTGCCCGGTGTACTTTTCCCAAATTTCAGCTTTGGTACATTTGGTTTCAATTAATTCTTGAATAATGGCGTGTTTTTCTGATTCACTGAAATCCTTTTGTGATTTTTGAATGATTCTTTTTTGTTTCATTTCTGTCCTGTTTTTAAGTTTACGATGTGTAAACCTATTTCAGGACAAGTCACTTCATCCATACTGAGGTTCCAAAGGGGTTTGGGGGCTTGGAAGATGCCCCCAATAATACTCCTGCGAAGCAGACCTATTTTTCTTGTGCGTTGGTATGGGCTGGCCGTGGGGCTATTTAACATAATTGCCTTATAGGACAGCCGTAAGCGAGGCTTCGTTTGTAGCAGGTATTGGATGGGCTGTACTATAAGGTGCTGTTATGTTACATAGCTTTGGGCAAGGGGTTTTATGGCGGGCTTTTTGTGTGCGGTGGGGCAGCTCTTTGCCTTTGCGAGTTTGCTAGATTTGCCTTTCGATACATGTTTGTTCGCAATGGCAATGTGCTGCATGTGCGTGGCTAAAAAGCATGACATAAAACCACTTGCAGTGCGGTTGGCTGTGGGCTGGGGAGGGCAGGGATTATTCCTCTGTGGCCAAATTTGCAATAAAGCCTGAGAGTTTTTCTTTAATTTCTTTGGGCGATGGAAGTAAGTCTTTGTAGCCTTTAGGTAAAGTTGCCGTTACTCTATACGATGCTACTCCTATGGGTTGATTCAATTCGTTTAAAGCGTATTCAACTGTTGTGCGATTTTTTTCTCTACAAATTATTATACCAATAGATGGATTTTCATCCAGCATTCTCACTTTATCATTTAACACTGATAAATAAAAATTCATTTTCCCGGCGTATTCAGGCTTAAACTTTCCCGCTTTTAACTCTATTGCTACCAAAGATTTTAAGCGTCTGTGATAAAGCAAAATATCTATGTAATAGTTCTCGTCTCCAACTTCTATGCGGTATTGGTTGCCAACAAAAGTAAAATCGCCGCCTAATTCTATTAAAAAATTACGCATGTTTTTTATAATCGCGCTTTCGAGTTCTTTCTCCTGATGCTCTTCATTTAACTCTAAAAACTCAAAGTTAAATTCATCTCGTACCGATAATTTGGCTTGTTGCTTGTGTTTTTCTTCAACCGTTTTATCGAAGTTGGTTTGACCCAATAAAAATCGCTCATAACTCTTGCCTTCTATATGATGGATCAATACATTTCTTGACCAACCATATTTCTTTGTCATGCCTATATAAAACTGCCGCTCTAAATCATCTTTACATTTTTCAAGAATAACGATATTATGACTCCATCCAATTTCTGCCACCATTGGTGGCAGTTTTTCATACGTGTTATAAAACATCCGCATTCGCCAGATATTTCGGCTACTCAGGCCATCCATTCCAATAAATTCCTTTTGTAAATCTTCCGCTAATTGTTCCACTACCGATTTGCCCCAACCATGTTCTTTTTGCTTTTCTACAATGCCTTTTCCAATATCCCAATACAGTGTTACAAGCGTTGTATTTACTTGCTTCATCGCCTCATATTGCGCTTTATATACTTTGCTTTTTATCTCCGATAAAAATACCTTGTAGGGATCTTTTTCTAGTTTCGTCATGGGTGTAAATTTAGTGCTTTATTTTCTTTTAAAAATCAGGATGATACTTGTTTACATCTTCTTTCAGTTCGTCCATATTACCAGCCTGATATGCTTCTGTACTGCTTACATATCTGTGACCCGCCAAGTATTGTACTTTTCTAATATTGTGTAATTTCAGCCAGTTGCTAATCACGCTTGCTCTGAGTTGCTTGATATCTTTTATACTGCTTTCCTGCTTCTTGAGCTGTCTCAATAGTTTATCCATAATATTATAGAACTTATCGCCGCCGCCCAAACTTAAGAACAAGGCATCAGTATTCTTTTCTGTAAGTACTACTAACATCTTTCGTGTTTCATTAATATAATCCATTAAATCATATAGCTGATGCGCCTCTAGGGTGAGCTCTCTTTCGCTCGTTCTTCTGCCTCCTTTAACCCATACTTTTCCTTCTCTTAACTTTATATCATTGAGCGTAAGCCTTGCCAATTCTTCTGTTCTGAGGCCTTGGTAAATAATTAAACCTAGGATACTTTTATTCCTTTTCAATACCAACTTACTGCCTATGGCGCCTGAGGGACTTTGTGATGCAAAGTTTTTATAAATCGTTTCAAGTTCTTCTGTTGTAAATGTTTCATATAATATTTTTCGCTTTACGCCTTTTATATCAATATTACTACAGGGGTTTTCCATCACCTCATTTTCATGGATTAAAAAATTGTAGTAATGCTTGATCCCATTTACTGCTATTTGCAAGGTGCGTGCTTTATTGCCTTGCTTCTTACATTGATTTACATAAGCCAGTACATCATTGTAAGCAATGCTTGGAAGTTCAATGTTTTGCTCCTGGCTCCAACTAGCAAAACGCTTTACCATTTTGTAAACGCCCTCTTGGGTTTGTTTGCTAAAGCCTTTTATTGTTAGGTATTCTTCAAAGATATCTTCTCTATAAAAATGTGCTTCTTGGCATTTCATATACTTAGGTTTTCTGTTTATTCATTTGATAATACTGTTCACGAACCTTCGATTTCTAACAGGTGAGTATATAGCTGAGTAGACTCTAAACTGCTATGGCCTAAAAAATCTTTTATCCTTTCTAGCTTCATTCCATTGGCCAATAAATGCGTGGCAATACTATGGCGCAAGGTGTGCAGGCCTATTGATTTTTCCTGCAACAGGGCATTTTCAGTTCGTGCTACCAATTGATTTAAGCGCAATAACATCATCTGGCCTTGCATAGGTTTGCCACGTTCATTTATAAAAAACAATTCTTCTTTGTTCTTCTTTATCAGCAGTGGTCTAGCATCATATAAATAATTTTCTAGGTGCTTTATTCCTGCTTTACTTATGGGTACAAAGCGCTCCTTGTAGTTCTTACCTTTGCGCACGCACAGCAGTTGTTTGTCCCAATAAATATCATTTAGTTCAATGTGCAAGCCTTCGTTTCTTCTTAGTCCACATCCATAATAAATGGCCAACATCGCTTTGTCTCTTAAGGCCATTGTTGGATAAAACCAATTAGGCTTTCGGTGCTGGGTTCCCTCTGGGTATAGGTCGCAAGCTTTATAGAGTTGCTTTATTTCTTCTTCTGTTAATACCGCTGGTGTTTCTTGTTTGCGTACCTCCCAAGTGATATTCAAAGGTGCTATTATAATCCTGCCCGATTGCCGCAGATAATCACAGAACTTATAAATTGCTTGGAGGTGTTTGTTTAAGTGTCCATTGCTTAAACCACCTGCATGATAAAGCATATTTGAGCGGTTCTTTAAGTGACTATAATAATATTCTCTTATCAAATCACGGGTGATCTGGTTTAGCGCTGTTTTGCCTTTCTGCTCCATGTAATTCAGCAAGCCTCTTACATAAATTGGCATGGCATAAACCGTATTTTCTGCATAGCCCAATACGTCTAACCATTCTTTAAAACTCTTTTCAATATACCTATAAGCAGGTGATTTAATAGGAAGCCTTTTCATTTCACAAAGGGTTAAATTGTTTCTATGGATGTGTGAGAACCCTCTGTTTCACTTAAAATAATTCGGTCGCTTACTTCCTTAAATGAACTTTTGAACTTTCTCTCTTTTACCTTGCTACTTGTGGCTTTCAGTGGTTCATTTTGTCCTTGAACCACTGCCGAACTGTTCAGCCCAGAGGCAGGGCGGTCAATTTGCTCTTGCTGCTCTTTAATATTATTTAACACTTCGTCCAATATTTTGCCAATGCTGCTCTTTAAGATTTCGTATTCCTGCATACTTACCACTTCATAGTGGTAACCTTTAGCCTTAGTGCCTGTGCCTTTTTTGATATAATTGTTATAAAGCAGCCAGAGCATGTATCTTTTTTGACTGCTGTGATTGGTTTTTAGTACTTGCCTTACTTCTTTTGCTGTAAAAGCTGTTTTGTTTTCTGCTTTTAAATATGTTTTAAGGCATTCAAAGTATCTGCGGCAAGCTGTGTTCAACTCATCACTTTTGCGCAGTAAAATCTCTTTAATTAACGTGTTTGCGGCTTCTATATCTTCTATACTGGTTTCTATGTAGAGTTCACCTGTTAATGGGCAAACAGCCTCCGCACGTTGGTATTGGTGGTAAAAAGTAATGGCTTCTATAAACTGTAAGTAATGACTATTGCTTCTTCTAGGTTTAAATACTTCGTTGGGTATTTTTAGCATTTCAGCATACGGGTTTTTTACCGCAATATTTTGCAGTATTCGCTGGGTATTTTGTAAGAGGTGTTTGAGCTTGTTTTCTTCTTCTCTGTTGAGTATACCGGCAGAAGCTCTGCGTTGGTACTGCATAATCTTTTCATCCTGCTCTGCACTTTCATCTAAATAAATCAAAAAGCTGCGGTTGGCATTGTCTTCATAAATACTCTCTTTAGTGGTACAACCTGCCACGCTTACTGGCCCTTCTACTGTTAGGCTTACTGTTTTGGTATTGCCTCGGGTATCTTTATGAGCTACCGTTTTGCTAATGCGTTTTTTGCTTTGAAGTTCGCGTAAGGGATAGAGTACATTTTCTGCGCCGTCTAAATCTTCTATCAGTATTAGCTTGTGGCGTAGTTCTCTTTGTCCAAAATAATAAAAGGCGTTTTCGCTCAGTACCGTAATTTCTAATTTATCCTCATCAGGTATCAACTCACCAACTTTTTCTTGCAGGTAGGTTTTGCCTGTGCCACTATTGCCTAGGCTAAGTATATGCAAAGGATGCTCTCTTTTTCTGCTTGTAAAGATCAAGTACATCAAAAGTCTGTTCAATTCTTCGCCCACCACGCCGCTTTGCCCTATGGCTTCATTGGTTCTTTCTAGTAAATTGGGTTCACTTAAAAATGCTCGTGCCGCCTGTACTTCTGCTTCCGTTAATACTTTGCGGGTATCCACTTTCTTTTCTTGTTGCTCTATGCGCTCCAACCTATATTGCTCCAATTGGTTAATTAAATCGGCCAAGCTTTTTGTAAGCGTGCTAATGCCTACTTCCAAGCGTTCGGCTGTTTTACGTATGAGTTTTTCAACTTGCGTATCGTTGTATAAATCTATGTTATGTCTAATGGCCAAATCGGCCAGCTCTGCGTTGTTTAGGTAATGCTTAAGTTTTCTATTAATCACTTCTATCTTTAGTGTTACCCGCAACCTATCCAGGCCATCTATGCGTATGCCGCCCAATATAGTAAAGCCCAATTCCTCTGTTTGGTAACTTATTGCTTCGGGGTTTTGTATATTGAGTTTCGGCGTGTGACTCATGGTGTAAAAATATTTTCAGATTATTTTTGCGTAATTATCAGACACAAAAATAACTTATCTTTTCAAATTAACAAACTCTTATCCGGTTTTTATATCGCCTTTTGTTACGTACTTTTGAAAATACGTTACACTATAACATCATTTTATATCTGATAAGACATGAAAACAAATAAGATTATTAGCGATTTAAGAGAAGCCAAAGCATGGAACCAATCTGAGCTGGCCGACAAAAGCGGAGTCTCTCGCGTAATGATTGGCAAGTACGAACGTGGTGAAGCAGTGCCTTCTATTGATGCCGCTAAAAAAATTGCGGATGCCCTGGAGGTAACTCTTGATTACCTCGTTGGTGAAGGCGCTAACGCCAAGTTTGACAAAAAAACTTTGAAGAGATTTCAGGAAATTGAACACCTCGAAGAACCTAAACGCAACATTCTATTCGATCTCATTGACACCTATATCCGTGATGCCAAAATCCGTAAAGTCCATGCGGGGTGAGGGAAATCAGACAAGCTTTACGGCTTATCTGATTTCATTCTTCATCGTTTAATAATTGATTAACTGAAATTATAAATGCCTTACGTTCTAATATAATTGCATAAGCATAAAGAAATGGGAATAGTATGGTAATGAAACCAAGAATAGTGCCGTTTAGAATTGCGCTTAATAAAAAAAATGCAACAAATATAACTGCTGTAATAAGTACAAATACCGAATATGTTTTTAACTTAATTTCTACATTCGCATAACTATCTTCAATATCTATTTTGGCTATGTAATTGGATTGACTTTTGCCTAAAAAATCAAACAACTTATATGGTTTAGATACCTCAAAATAATTAGAATTTCGATTTATCTCCCAATCTGAATTTAAACTGAAACCAGGTAAAAAGACTTGTGATTTATTTAAACTCATTTGAGTTAATCTATCAGAAACACTTTTGTAATCACCTTTTAAAATAACTTCAAATTTCATTTATTGCCCCCTTTCCTTTACTCCAATTTTCATTTTGGCCTCAACACCAAGTATAAACTTAAATAAGCCACCTGCCTCTGTACTAACAGAATTAGAACTTGGTTTTCTTTTACCACCATCACCTAATGGAATTTCTGCCTCATAACTACCTCCAACGGGGCCAACTCCAATCCCTGCTCTGCTAAATTTAAAGCTCTTTAACAGTAAAAGTCCCTCACAAGGATTTGTTTAGATTAATCAAGGGAATGTTATAATCCAGTTATTTTCTTTTAGGTATTTAAGGGTGACATCATAGCGTTTCAAAATCATATAGTTGTTCTTCGCTTTTTCCCAACCATACTTTTTTATCGTATCTGATGCAAAAACAAAAACCCTAAAAACTTCACCTGGATATTGTTTTAAGTACTCATCATATAGTTTGCCATGTAATGGAATAAAAGATGTGTCATGAGCATGATAATATTCCCAATCATCGATATTTGAATAACAGTTCTCGCATTGGATTAGAGTGTCATTCAACAATGAAAAATTACTATGAATAAACACATGAGAACTGGTAGTGTTGACAAATTTTACCCGAGAGTCTAATTTATCAACAACACACCCTTCCAAAAAGGAAACCGACCAAAACACAATAAGTAAAAAATATTTTCCCATAATTATCACTTCTGAAATGCCCTAAAGAATGGAAAATAAACTCTTTTGTAACTAGGATATCCTGAAGGGTCACTAAACTGACCAAATCTATGAATTGATAAAGTATTTGCCCATTTCTCAGTGTAGAAATTATCATGCTTCTTTACATCC
>VEQB01000455.1 GCA_018883485.1 Bacteroidota bacterium | reverse complement strand
CTTAAGCCCCCTGCCCCTATTGCTTCAACCGTGGCCTTAGGGGTAATAAGTCCTTCTCTAGAAATTGTAGTATTAGTAGCTACCAAACCTTCTATACCACTCTCTTGCACAATAGCTATCACATCATCTAATTGTGTATGTGTAAGGTCGGGAGCAATTTTTAATAATATAGGTTTACTTATTTCGCCTTTGGCAATCTTTTCTTGCCTTAAAGAAACAAGTTTACCCAAAATCTCCAACAATGGCTTTTTATCCTGCAGTTCTCTAAGGTTAGGCGTGTTGGGAGAACTAACATTAACTACAAAATAATCTACCACAGCATATAATTGATCAAAACAAATGACATAATCATTTGCGGCCTCTTCATTTGGCGTAACTTTATTTTTTCCAATGTTTCCGCCAACAATTAAATCCTTAGGCCTATTTTTTAACCTTTGCGCAATTACTGCTACCCCATCATTGTTAAAACCCATACGGTTAATTAAGGCTTCATCAGGTTTTAGCCTAAACAAGCGCGGCTGCTCATTTCCAGACTGTGGTTTTGGAGTAACGGTACCAATTTCTATAAAACCAAATCCCAAAGCAGCCAATTCATGCAAATACTCCGCATTTTTATCTAAGCCAGCAGCCAAGCCCACGCGGTTAGTAAAATTTAAGCCAATAAATTGAAAAGGCGCTTTAACCAAATATATTTTTTTTAGTATTGAACCTAAAAAAGGTATAGCCAGCAGGGCTTTTAAGGTTTTAAAGGTGAAATGGTGTGCCCTCTCGGCAGGCATTAAAAACAGAAGACTTCTTATTAGATTGTACACTAAGCGTAATATTTTTTGTCAAATTTAGGTTCAACCTAGCTTTTTTCTAAACAATTTTTAAATCTTTGAGTTGAAATAATGTAAAACCTAACAAGTGTTATTTAGAATACGTATAAATACAAAAATGTGTATAAATGACAAGCCTTAGCAGGGTTTTAATGCAAGAGTTGTATAAATTCGCACACAAATTTTAAAACGATAGATTCAATGAACTGGGTTACAAAAATGTTCTCATCTACCATTGGCCAGAAGTTTATTATGGCTTTAACGGGATTGTTCCTGTGTACCTTTTTAATGGTGCACATGATAGGAAACTTACAACTATTTAAATCGGATTTTGGCCTTGCCTTTAATACCTATGCGGTATTTATGACAACCAATCCCCTCATTAAGTTTGTTTCATATGGCTTATACGCCTTCATTCTACTGCACGCTTTCAAAGGTTTTATGCTCATGCGTAAAAATAGCAACGCGCGTCCAATAAAATATGCGGTTCAAAACGGAGCTGCCAACAGCCATTGGACTAGCAGAAGTATGGGTGTTTTGGGAACTTTATTACTTGTGTTCATAGTAGCCCATATGTCTGATTTTTGGTTCGAATATAAATTTGGTCATGTGCCTTACACCACCTACGCTACCAACATTGCCAATGGAGAGGTAAAGGCAATTCCTATGAGCCCAGACTATACTCAATTTAACAAAATTGAAGAATCTATGGTTTCAAGCCCAGATGGTAACCAATACAAAGTGGTAATTGTTAAAGACCTTTACAAAGAAGTAGCAGAAGGTTTTAAAGAGTGGTGGTTAGTGGTATTCTATATCATTTCCATGGTTGCAGTTGCATTCCATTTATTTCATGGTTTTCAAAGTGCTTTCCAATCTTTAGGGTTGAACCACCCAAAGTATAATGGTCTTATAAAATCTTTAGGACTCTGGGTTTTCTCAATTGCTATACCAGCAGCTTTCGCTGCAATGCCTATTTATTTCTTTTTAAAATAATTAATATTAACCAGCAATATGGCCTCTATACTCGATTCAAAAATTCCGGAAGGCGCACTGGAAACAAAATGGACCAAATACCGTTCAACTGTTCCTTTGGTTAACCCTTCCAATAAAAGAAATTTAGAAATTATTATTATCGGTTCTGGCTTAGCCGGAGCCTCAGCTGCCGCTTCTCTTTCAGAATTAGGATATAAAGTTAAAGTTTTTTGTTTCCAAGATTCTGCCCGCAGAGCGCATAGTATTGCTG
>VEQB01000070.1 GCA_018883485.1 Bacteroidota bacterium | reverse complement strand
ATGCACCAATCACCAAACAAACACCTAAAGGCTCTGGGTAGATATAACTGCTACCAGGTAGGTTTATTAAATTGGTACTAACTCTTTTAGGCTTAGCCCAATCTTTTATTTTTGCAATGGCTTCGTCTATATCTAAAAATAACAAGGCCAATTCATTGCTAAAATTATCAAACGAAGATTTTTTAAAATCTGCATAAATTGCTTCTGCTAATAAAGCTTCTTCAGCCTTTAACGCTGCCTTTAACTTTATGAGTTGTTGTATCCTAAATTGGATAGCAAACGTTGCGCCTGTTTCAAAAAATGCTCTTTGATAATTTACAATTTCTTGCATACCTATTTCTTTCTAAACTGCTCCCCAAATACTTTCTCAAACTTTTCTAGTTTAGGTGCAATTACAAATTGACAATAAGATTGCTCGCTGTTCTGATTGTAATAATTTTGGTGGTAATCCTCTGCAGGATAATAATTGGTAAGTGGCGAAATTTCTGTAACAATAGGATTTTTAAATGCACCGCTCTTATCTAATTCTGCTTTCAATCTTTCTGCACTTTCTTTTTGTGCTTCATTCTTATAAAATACTGCAGAGCGGTATTGCGTGCCTTCATCTCCACCTTGCCTGTTTAAAGTTGTTGGGTCATGGGTTTGCCAAAATACAGATAACAAAGTTTCGTAGCTTACCTGTTTAGCATCATAACTTAATTTAATCACTTCTGCATGTCCTGTAGCGCCAGTACAAACTTCTTTGTAAGTTGGGTTCTCTGTTGTTCCTCCACTATAGCCAGATTCAATTTTAACTACACCTGGCACGCGCTGAAATATGGCTTCAACACACCAAAAACAGCCTGCGCCAAAAATGGCTTCTTCATTTTGTAAACTATCCATTGTTGTTTCTTTTAAATTAGATTGCGAATTCTCTGTTTTCTTTTTCTTTGTTTGAGCCTCACAAGAAATGGTAAACATAAGCATGCTGGCTATAATAATCAAGTGTTGCTTCATGGTGCAATATGGTTTATTCATTGCTAATAAATACCTAATTTGCCTTGGCATAAGGAAGTCTCTCTATGAATGATGGTTTAAAGTATGTTTCTAATCCATGCACCAAGGCAGTTTGCGCTTTGTTAATTTCTATAAATCCATCTGCATGTAGCAATTGTTCGGCTATCCAAATCTCTTGCACCCTTCCAATTATAAGAAGCGTTTGATTGGATTTTATTTCTATTTCTTCTTCTAGGTTCAAGCCAATTTTTATTGGACTTTCTGATACATAGGGAGCCAAATGTTTTTCTGAAAACCAGGGTGTAAAACCACAAGCCTCAAATTCGCTAGTACTCCTATCAAATCTAGCAGAGCTTTGATGGGCTGCCTTGTAAAGCGCTTCTGGCACATGGTTAAGAGTAAATTTTCCATTGGCTTTTATGTTTTCATAAGTGTGCTTTTCAACTGATACTGGTCTATGTATAAAGCCAAGTAAGGGCGGGTTTGCACCAATATGAACTACATTAGAAAAAATGGCTAGATTATGTTGCGCATTTGCGTTTGTAGTACCAATTAAAAAGGCAGATTTAATACCACTTAACCCATTTATTAAATTGGTACGGTATTGTTTGTCGAAGCCTAGAATATCTTCAAGGGTAATTTGCATCTTAGTTATCCATTACTTAGTGTCGACATGCCCCCGTCAACCGCTAAAATTTGTCCTGTAACCCAATCGTTTTGCAGCAAATAATGCACTGCACTAGTAATATTTTTGGCCTGCCCAATTTTCTTTAATGGGTGTCTATCTCCTGCCGCTATTATTTTAGCTTCTGCGTTAAGAAGTTTGTCAGCTAATGGGGTTTGTGTTAAAGAAGGTGCAATGGCATTTACCCTAATCTTAGGCGCAAATTCTGCCGCTAAGCTTTTGGTTAATCCTTCTACTGCTCCTTTAGCTCCAGCAATACTTGCATGAAATGGCATTCCTTTTTGCACAGCTACCGTGCTAAACAGTGTTATAGATGCACCTTCTTGTTGCAATAAATTGGGTAAATATTTTTGAGTAGCGCGGATGGCTCCCAAGTAATTTACCTGCAAATCATGCATAAACTCAGCTTGTTTAAATGCCTTAAATGGCCTTAAGTTAATGGTGCCAGGGCAATAAATGAGTCCCTTTAAGGGCGTTTCTATAGTAGGTAAAAGGGTTTCTTCTAAGGCAATATCTCCAATAGTATGCACTACTAAATTACCCTCAGAAGTTAAATTACCGCTTCTGCTACACAAGTGCACATGGTTACCTAAGTTTACCAACTCTTGTGCTAAGGTTGAACCAATGCCACCACTCCCAATTATTAAATATGTGTTCATGCTACTTTAACAAAGGGCAAGCGTAATTGTTTAAAATTTATTGCCGTGTGTAAGGGAGATAAGCGGTTTAAGGAGAGGGGGAAATGTTTTTAAGGTGGCAATTACAGTGTTTGTAACTCGGCTTGAACCAAACAAAGACTGAAAAGTTCTCCCAGCTTTAATTCTAATACCAAAGGTTTGTTGCCAAGCTTTCTGATATTCCTTCTCAAACATTGCCCTATCTTTTGGGTGGTCTGGAAGTAATTCTGCTACTAGCTTAGCAGCATGCATAGCCATGCTCATGCCATTGCCGCACAATGGAGTAATAAGCCCAGCTGCATCACCCAACAATACAATATGATTTTCTATTTGTGTTCTTGGTTCAAACCGAATTTGAGAAATAGTAAGTGGCTCTTTGTATAAAAAGTTTGCCTCATGCCATATTCTCTTTAAATGAGGATTTTGATGCAAAACTCTTTGCTCCATTATAGAAATAGAATTCTCATTGGCTTTAAGATTTGCAGCCGTGGTTAGGTAACAAAGGCAATAACGGTCTAAATCTACTTTTGAAATACCGCAATAGCCATCTTCAAAATTATGCAGTGCAATGAGGTCTTCTGCATGTTTAATCTGAATATGGTATTTAACACCAATATAATTGTTGGCACCTCTTTGCTTGGTTAAGGTATATTTTCTTTTTAGTTTAAGGTCTAAATTGCTCCTTTTGCCGTAGGCACCAAAGGCAAAATCTGCTGTAAATTTTCCAGCTTTACTTTCTAACCAAAAATGTCCATCCTTAAAAAGTACTTCATCAACTTTACAATGCTCTAAAAGTACCACACCCATTTTTTTTGCTTCTGTGGCTAACAAATAATCTAAAGTAAAACGAGAAATGCCAAAGCCTCCAGGATTTAATGTATGTGTAAGATAATTTCCATTGGGCGAACTCAATTGCAGAGTGCGAATCTGGGGTAGGTTTAAGGTGCTTAGCGGAATATTACAGCTTTCTAAATATCCCCAACTTTCCATGGCTATGTATTCGCCGCATACTTTATGGTAAGGATAGGCTTCCTTTTCTAAAAGGATAACTTTTCTTCCTTGTTTAGCCAATTGGATAGACAGGGTTAAACCTGCAAGCCCACCGCCAACAATGGCTACCTCAAAATGTGTTGGTTCAACTCCCATTATTTCTCACTATCACTAGCCAACGAAAAGCCCACATCCATTTAACTTCAAGGTTAGTAAATGTTTTTAACAATTGGAGTAATTCTGTTTTACTAAAACCTCTTTTTACAGAAAGGCCAGCATCGTTTTTTACCAAATAACTTTTAGAGAATAGAGCAGTAAGAAACTTTATACTATAATAAGCTAAAGGATGTCTATGTAAATCATTAATGAAGAAACCTAAATTAGCATGTTGCTGCTTATAACGAAACAAAATGCTTAAATCTTCTTCTTTAAAATGATGACAAAACAATGCAGTAAAGATGATGTCGTAGGTGGTGTTTTGATTCAACAAGTCTTTGTAATCCGAACATATAAAATGAATCTCTGGATAGGCTTTGCAATGTTCTTTTGCATAATTAATGCAATCTGTTTTTAAATCAACACCAGTGAGTTGCAATTGCAATCCTTTGCGTCTACCCCAATCAGCAATAACCCGTAAATTATCGCCACCACCGCAACCAATATCTAAAAGGTGGTAAGTTTTGTTGAGTTTTAAATTAAATGCGGCAATTCCTTTTAGGGTAATATTATGGCCCCCCAGAAGGGTATTGATATTATTTAACTCTTTAAGGTTTAAATATAAATCTTTTTGAGGAATGTTATCAGCATCCAATAACTCTGCCTCATAGGATCTATTTTTCATGGATTGTACTTAACTAGCAGGATGCTTAATAGTAAGCAAACTAAAATCTGTTGGCTCTTTTCTAATTGTATTACTCAATCTTCCTAAACCTGTAATTTCCATTTCTACCACATCTCCATCTTGCAGCCATTGTGGTTTAAAGTTAGGGTCGTTTAACAAGCCAGTGCCATTTAATTCTAAGAAACAGCCTGTGCCAACTGTTCCCGATCCTATTACATCGCCAGGAAGGATATCAACACCATAAGCGCAGCGTTCTACTATTTCTGCAAAAGTCCAATCCATATCACCTACACTTCCCTCACTTACCAAAACGCCGTTTACCCAGCATTTCATGTTTAGGTTAAAGCTGTTGCCGGTATGACCTGTTTTTGCTGCAATTGCGTAAGGTGCTAGTTCATCTGGAGTTACAAAATAAGGGCCAATAACCGTAGAAAAGTCTTTTCCTTTTGCTGGTCCAAGATTGAGTAGCATTTCTTCCATTTGCAAGGTGCGGGCACTCATATCATTCATAATCATATACCCAGCAATGTATGCATCAGCTTCAGATGCTTTTATATTTCTTCCTTTTTTTCCAATCACTATGGCGGCCTCCAATTCAAAATCTAATTTTTGAAAGTGGTCTGGCATGCACCATATTTCTCCAGGGCCTTGTACTGCGTTGTGGTTGGTAAAATAAAAAATTGGGTATTGGTCAAACTCTGGAATCATAGGAACACCTCTATTTCTTCTTGCAGCCGCAACATGCTGTCTAAAGGCATAACCATCTCTGCACGAAGTAGGATTTGGAACCGGAGCCTCAAGTTTTACTTCACTTTCAAAAATGGGAGTAGTAGCACTTTGGTTTCCTTTAAGCCCCTCATAAATTTTCTTGGCTTTCTCCATCATAGCATCTCCTCCTTCTAAAAACTCGCGCATGTTATTGGGAAGACTTACATCTAAAGACTTTACTGGCCATATTTTTCCTTCTAAATACATCCCAAGTTGGGTGTTGTTTTGATGGGTGTAGGTTACTAATTTCATATTATAAAGTTGGTAAGTTTATTTTATCTGGCACAATTAATAATTGCCCATAATTTTTTTGAAGTTCGAGGTAGAAAAGTTGTGCTTCTATTTGATTTCTAAAGTCGCCAACACGTAACTTAAAATACGGTTGTTGGTAAATGAGGTAAGCAGGTACTTCTGGGTATTCTGTTTTAAATTTAGTGCGTAAGGCATTGACCGAATTTCTATCAGCACTTGAAAAAAGTTGCACTCTAAAGCCATCTAGCGTTTGTTCGGCTTTATGTTTTTGAATGTTTTTATAAACTAAGGAATCTAAGGTAATAGGCGTGCTAATATTCTTTTCATTCTGCGCTAAAGCAATTTGGCTAAGCAGCAGCATCAAACCAAAGAATAGTAGGTGTCTCATTTTTCTTTTTCCTCCAATAAGGTATCTTCAGTAATAATAGCTATGCTGGCAGAACAGCCTATTTTATTAGCTCCAGCAGCAATTAGAGCTTCTGCCATTTTACGATTTTTTATGCCACCAGCCGCTTTAATTTTTGTTTTTGCAGGTAAGAATTTGCGCATAAGTTTTACCGCTTCCACTGTGGCTCCTTCTGATGCAAATCCTGTACTTGTTTTTACATAATCTGTTTCACAATCTGCACAGATTTTACATAACAGTTTTATCTCATCACTATTCATGTAGGCCGTTTCAATAATTACTTTGGTCTTTTTATTTTGCAAATGACAAGCGGTTACCACACTCTGCACATCGTTTTGAACCGTTGCAATATCTCCACTTTTAAAGGCTGCTATATTAATAACCATATCAACCTCATGCGCACCAGAGTTAATTGCTTTTTTAGTCTCTTCTACTTTGCTGCTTACAGTGCCATAGCCAAAAGGAAAGCCTATTACTGTAATGATTTTAACATCATTTTTTTTGATTACTTTCTTGGCCAATTGCACATGGTAAGGGGGGATGCAAACGCCATAAAAGCCATGAGTTACCGCCTCTTCGCATAAACGGGTAATGTCATCGGCAGTACAATCTGCCTTTAAGTTAGTATGTTCTATGTAAGGGGCTAGGTTCATTATAATTTAATTAATTAAATTCTTCTTTTCCATGACAAGCTTTATATTTTTTCCCACTGCCACAAGGGCAAAGGTCGTTTCTTCCAATTTTTACAACTCCTTTTACTTGTGCTGGTTTTTGAACCTCATGCGATTGCTGCATAGCTTCTCTATTTTGTTGTTGCGCTTGCGCTAAATCATCTGCACGTGATGTCTTAAGTTTGCTTGTATCTGTTTTACGCGGTTGCTCTGCCTGCTTAACCTGTGTGCTATTATCTACAGGTATATGCGCCTTAAACAGCATTCCCAATACTTGTTTGTTAATGCGAGATACCATGCTTTTAAATAGGTTAAACGATTCTAACTTGTAAATTAGTAAAGGATCTTTTTGCTCAAATACTGCGTTTTGTGAAGATTGTTTTAACTCATCCATTTCGCGCAAATGCTCCTTCCAATCATTGTCTATTACATACAATGAGGCAAACTTTTCATAGGTTTTAAATATCTCTTTTGCATTTGTCTCATAGGCCTTTTTTAGGTTAACAGGTATCTGCATATTATGAATACCATCGCTTACAGGCACCGCAATAGTTTCAAACTGATTGCCTCTGTTTTTGTAAACGTCTTCAATAACCGGCCAAGCAATCAATGCCATGTCATGATTATGTTTAATATAATGTTGGTGCAATTCATCAAACAATAAATCTGAAACTTGTTCTTGTTTGCTACCTAAAAAGGTATCTTCCGTAATTTTAGTTTCATATGCAAAAATGCGAAGTACCTCAAACTTAAACTCAGCATAATTCTTTTGGTCTCTATACGTATCCACTAGCTCATCACATGTGTCGGCTAACATATTGTTTATATCTAGCGATAACTTATCTCCATGTAAGGCATTTCTGCGCTTCGAATAAACAACTTCACGCTGAGAGTTCATTACATCATCATATTCTAACAAACGTTTACGAATACCAAAGTTATTTTGCTCCACTCTTTTCTGAGCACGCTCAATATTTTTGGTAATCATAGAATGTTCAATATTCTCTCCTTCTTTCATCCCTAAGCGGTCCATAATGCCAGCAATTCGTTCTGAACCAAACAAACGCATCAAATCATCTTCTAAAGAAACATAGAATTTAGATGAACCTGGGTCGCCTTGTCTACCTGCACGGCCGCGTAACTGTCTATCTACGCGTCTACTTTCATGCCTTTCTGTGCCAATAATTGCCAAACCACCTACTTCTTTAACTCCTGCTCCAAGCTTAATGTCTGTTCCCCTACCTGCCATATTGGTGGCAATGGTTACGGCACTTTTCTGACCTGCTTCTGCAACAATATCTGCTTCTCGTTGGTGTTGCTTTGCGTTCAAAACGTTGTGCTTTATTTTGCGCATGGTTAACATTCTGCTCAATAACTCACTTATTTCAACCGAAGTAGTACCTACTAATATTGGTCTGCCTGCCTCTGTTAAACGAACTATCTCATCTATAACTGCATTGTATTTTTCGCGCTTAGTTTTATAGATAACATCCTCTTCATCTTTTCTTGAAATGGCTCGGTTAGTTGGGATTTCAATCACATCTAACTTGTAAATTTCCCAAAACTCACCGGCCTCCGTAACTGCCGTACCTGTCATACCGCATAACTTGTGGTACATTCGGAAATAGTTTTGTAACGTAACAGTAGCATAGGTTTGGGTGGCTGCTTCTACTTTTACATTTTCTTTCGCTTCAATGGCTTGGTGCAAACCGTCGCTATACCTTCGGCCATCTAATACACGCCCAGTTTGTTCATCTACAATTTTAACCTTACTATCTTGAATGATGTATTCTACATCTTTATCAAACATGCAATATGCCTTAAGCAATTGGTTGATAGTATGAATGCGCTCAGATTTAATGGTAAAGTCAAGCATCAGTTGCTCTTTCTTTTTAATCGTTTCCTCTTCACTCAATCCAGCTTTTTCTATTTCTGCTATGGCCGAACCAACGTCTGGAATAATAAAGAAATGCGGATCTTCCCCCGAAGCAGTTATTAGTTCAACACCTTTTTCTGTAAGATCTACCGAATTAACTTTTTCATCAATAACAAAATATAAATCGGCATCTACTTTATGCATCTCCTTTTGCTGGTCTTGCATGTAAAAGTTCTCTGTTTTAGTAAGCACTTGCCTTATACCTTGTTCTCCAAGGAATTTTATCAAGGCACTATTTTTAGGTAAACCTCTTTGTGCTTGTAACAATTTAAATCCGCCTTCTTTATCGTTTCCTGCTGCAATTAATCTTTTGGCATCAGCAAGAGCAGTATTTAAGTATGTTTTTTGAACATTAACCAATTTTTCAATTCTTGGCTTCAAGGCATAAAACTGCTGGTCGTCACCTTTTGGAACAGGCCCAGAGATAATCAATGGGGTACGAGCGTCATCAATTAAAACCGAGTCAACTTCATCCACCATAGCAAAATGGTGTTTGCGTTGTACCAATTCTTCAATGCTATTGGCCATATTATCTCTAAGGTAGTCAAAGCCAAACTCGTTATTGGTTCCATAGGCAATATCTGCTAAGTAAGCTTTTCTGCGTTCTGGAGAATTGGGTTGGTGGTAATCTATACAATCAACGGTAATTCCATGAAATTCAAAAATAGGCGCATTCCATTCGCAATCTCTTCGTGCCAAATAATCATTTACGGTTACAATATGCACACC
>VEQB01000454.1 GCA_018883485.1 Bacteroidota bacterium | reverse complement strand
ATAAAGACACAGCTCAAGCTAGAAAAGCAATTGCTGCTGCAAAATCTAGGGTTGAAGATTTTTACAGTGCTTTCTTTCCTACAGCAGATGAGAAAATCTTAGCTCAAATTCTTGAGATGTATTACAACAATATTCCTGTAGAACAACATGCGCCAATTATGGCAAGCATTTTAAAATCTAAAGGAAAAACAAATACAGAAAAATTCAGAGCTTATGCTGCTATGGTTTATGCAAAGAGCTTTTTTGTTTCTACAGAAAAGTTTGAAGCCTTCGCCGCCAATCCATCCTACAAGAAATTAATGGCCGACCCATGTTATGCCATGGTAAGCAGCTTTTACAACCACTATATTAATAATTACAAGGCGAAAGTTGATGAATTTAACGCTGCTATGGGTCCAGAAGGTAGAGCCTACATTAAGGGATTAATGGAAATGAACCCAAGAAAAACTTTTTATCCAGATGCAAATTCTTCTTTACGCTTAACTTATGGATCGGTTCAAGCCTACGAACCTAAAGATGCGGTGAAGTTTACCTATATGACCACTTTAGATGGGGTAATGGAAAAATACAATCCAAAAGATTTTGAGTTTCAAGTACCCCAAAAACTAATTGATTTATACAATGCCAAAGACTTTGGTGCTTATGCGAGGGAAGATGGCAAATTGCCGGTAGCCTTTATCACCAACAACGATATTACCGGAGGTAATAGTGGTTCGCCAGTTATAGACGGAGAAGGACGCTTAATTGGTTTGGCCTTCGACGGTAACTGGGAAGCCATGAGCGGAGATATTGTTTTTGATGAAAAATATAAGCGTACCATTAATGTGGATGCGCGCTATGTGTTATTCTTAATTGATAAATTAGGAGGTGCGCCACATATTGTGAACGAAATGACCTTGGTAAAATAAGTACAAAAGTTATTGATAAAAAAGCCCGAAAGCATTGGCTTTCGGGCTTTTTTAATGAATAAAAATACTAAAAATTCAATTGAACTTGAATTCGTAACAAATTACCACGTTGGTAATTATTTTGTCTAGCAAAATCCTCATAACGTCGGCCAGCCATTGTATACACAGTCACAATTTCAAACTGTTTAACTGGCTGCCATTCAACTCCAACTTCTGCCTCTCTAACCTCGTATGAACGTGCATCTCTTTCATGTTTTTTGCCTCCATCATAATATTGTAATCTTGTAAATGGAAAGAAAATTTGTTTTCTAACTTTAAGCAAATAATTAATTGTAATATAGCCTCCATGCAAGTTTTGAACTTCAATAGAATCAGAATTTTTATTAAATCTTGGACCTTTTCCAAACGTATATTCTGTTAAAATTCCAAATGGTTTAGGATATAAAACAAAAGTACCCGCCACACGCTCATCCTTATAATTTAGATTTGAATTAACCTTTACTCCTGATGATAAATTAGATTTTGTTAAAACAAAGTTTCCAGTGTAGGCTTGAACACCCATTTCTATTATTTGGTTCTTAACTTTAAAAGGATAAGAAAATCTTGCCACATAGTGTAGTTCATTATTTAATTCAGGATTATTTGCCGTTTGTCCATTGTAAGCCCCAAAAGCAAAAACGCCATAATCCCCACTTCCTTTAAGTCCAGAACTAACTAATTCTGAAAGAAGCTTTCGCTTTTCTTTTGGTGCCCAATAAAAAAATGCTCCTATATCTCGCTCATTGGAAACTGCACTATTTAAGGCATCATTTCTATCTAATGGCAATCTATTTTGACTTGATTGCATGTTTTCAAAGCCATAAGGTACTTTACTTTGACCAATTCGAAACCTAAACTCATTATCTTTATCTATACCTGCATCAACATAAGCATCTCTAATTTGAGCAAAATGTAATCTATCTGCGCTCGGACTGCTTGCAAAATCGGGCTGAACATAAAAATAAACCTGTTTGCTAATTTGCCCAAAGAAAATTATTCGCATTCGCCTCATAAAAAAACCGCCATCTTTCCCCCAAGACCTATCGCATTGTTCGCAACCCAAATTTTCATTTGTTTCTAAAAGTCGATTGTACCTAAATTGGGCATACCCTCTTATTG
>VEQB01000069.1 GCA_018883485.1 Bacteroidota bacterium | reverse complement strand
GGCTTATAGAGGTTACCCAAAGAATTGCTCCTCCAATACAATAGGATATGTATTTTTTATATTCCATATTGCCAATGCCTGCCACAAAAGGAGCAAAAGTTCTTACAATAGGCACAAAGCGGGCAATAACAATAGTTCTTGCCCCGTGTTTTTCATAGAAGGCATGTGTCTTGTCAAGGTAGTCTTTACGAATGGTGAAAATTCCAAATAATTTGGCTCCTTCTCCTTTCTTTGCCAGATACTTCCCAATAAAATAGTTTGAATTATCGCCACACAAGGCTGCAATAATTAGCAGCACAATAATCAAGAAAACATTTAGGTGATTGGCCTCGTTTGCAGCTAATGCCCCTGCTGCAAAGAGTAAAGAGTCTCCTGGTAGAAAAGGCGTTACTACAAGTCCTGTTTCCATAAAAACAATAAGAAATAACAAGCCGTAAACTAAAGCTCCATAAGCATTTATAAAGTCTTGCAGATGTTTGTCGAAGTGTAAGATAAAATCTATCAGTTCCATGTTTATTGATTAAGTGGCAATTTTATGCAAATTCTGAGAGGTTTTTATAACTTTGTGCAATGCGTAGAAATGTTGCCCTTCTTCTTCTTTTACTTTTTTCTTTCTTAATTGTCCAAACCTCTTGCAGCAGTCACAAAGGTATTGCAAGAGATAAGAAATGTAATTGCCCTAAATTTTAATGCAAACTTCCCCCGTAAAATTAAGCCTTATTACAGTTTGTTACAATGCCGCTGCGCTTATTCAGGCTACGCTTCAATCTGCTTTGAACCAAAGTTTCAAAGATTTTGAATTGGTAATTATTGATGGGGGCTCCTCAGATAATACTTTAAGTTTACTCGAGCCCTTTAAGCCATATATAGGTGCGCTTGTTTCGGAGAAAGATAAGGGTATTTACGATGCAATGAATAAAGGGGTTAAACTAGCTAAAGGCGAATGGGTTTATTTTTTAAATGCCGGCGACTCATTCTACCATCCAGAAGTGTTAAAGGATATTTTCAGCCATCCTGCTATCCTTACTTCAGATTTTATTTATGCTAAGGTTCAAACTTTAAATGAGCCAACAGGAGTTGATTATGTTGCTGGAGAACCTGTGAGTTTTCATGATTTCTATTTTAGGTATCCTATTTGTCATCAAGCTAGTTTTGCAAAACGTAAATTATTTACACAAATAGGCCTTTTTGAAACCAACTATAAGCTCATTTCTGATACCGAATGGTTTATTCGCATATTTAAAAACAATGAAATTAAAACCTGTTTTGTTAATGAAATCGTTGCTTTTTATGATATTACAGGTGCCACTTACCAAAAGAGAATGTTAGGAATGCGCGAGTATATTCATGCTGGGTTTAAGTATTTTCCTTTGCAAATTGCTTTGTTCAATTTAGTCAGCTATCCCATTATCTGGCTAAAAGTTAAAACGATTAGAGCTTTTCAGCATACCTTTTGGTTTAAGGCATATAGAAAATGGAAATTTAATAAACAATTGGCCCAAATCTCCCATGAAAGTTAAAGATATTTGCAATTTTTTAGAACAAATTGCGCCCCTTTCGCTACAAGAATCCTATGATAATTCTGGTTTATTAGTAGGAAATAAGGAACAAGAAATTGCGGCAGTGCTTATCAGTTTAGATTGCACAGAAGCGGTTGTAGAGGAGGCCGTTGCAAAAGGTTGTGGTTTAATTGTGGCGCACCATCCCATTATTTTTGGAGGGCTAAAGAAGCTCACAGGTGAAAATTATGTGGAACGAACTGTGATTAAAGCCATTCAGTCTAATATTGCCATTTATGCCATCCATACCAACATAGACAATTGGCATTTAGGGGTAAATTATAAAATTGCTCAGAGATTAGGCTTATCAAATACAAAAGTTCTACAACCCCTTTCACAAAAACTGTTAAAGCTGGTAACCTTTGTGCCAAATAAACAAAAAGAGGAGGTTGCCAATGCGCTTTTTGCAGCAGGAGCAGGTGATATAGGGAATTACAGCCATTGTAGTTTTTCCTTGCCAGGGGAGGGAACCTTCATGGCAAATGACAAGGCTAACCCATTTGTTGGTAAGATTAATCAATTGCATACCGAGGCAGAATCTAGGTTGGAAGTTGTTCTCCCTATTTGGAAGAAGTCTCAGGTTGTTGCCGCATTATTAGCTGCTCACCCTTATGAGGAGGTGGCCTACGACCTATATGCGCTGCAAAATGCCACACAACTAGCTGGTTCTGGACTAATTGGAGATTTAGACAAGCCACTAACGCCTAGCGCGTTCTTAAATCACTTAAAAATGAGTATGGAATTAGAAATAATAAGGTTTACAACACTAAAGAGGCAAATTCAAAAAATTGCTGTTTGTGGAGGGGCAGGCAGCTTTTTAATTAAGGCTGCAAAAGCCGCTGGTGCAGATGCATTTGTAACAGCAGACGTTAAATACCACGAATTTTTTGATGCCGACCAAGCCATAATGATAGCTGATATAGGCCATTTTGAAAGTGAAAAATTTACGAAAACCCTTTTAAGTGAGTTAATTCTCGAAAAATTTCCTACTTTTGCAATCCTTTTATCGGGAATTAACACGAATCCAATTAATTATTTTAGCTAAAGCAATATGGCAGGAGCAATAGAGACAAGTATTGAACAGAAATTAAGAGCACTGTATAAACTTCAGCTTATCGATAGCAAAATTGATAAGTTAACAGCAGTGAGAGGCGAACTTCCAATGGAAGTAAGTGACTTAGAAGACGAAATTATTGGTTATGAAACCAGAACAAACAATTTATTAGCAGAAATTGCGCGCATGGATGAATCTATTGCGACCAATAAAGCTAAAATTGTAGATTCCAAGGCTTTAACTAAAAAGTATGAGAAGCAGTTGGATAATGTAAAAAATAATCGTGAGTTTGATGCCCTTAATAAAGAAATTGAAATTCAAGGATTAGAACAACAAGCATTAGATAAACGTATTAAAAATACGCAATTTGATATTGAACAAAAGAAACTAGCAGTTGAAGCATTAAAATCTGATTTAGAAGGCAGAAAACAAGACCTTTTAAACAAAAAGGGCGAGCTGGATAATATTGTTGAAGAGACAAAAAAGGAAGAAGATGAATTGATGAAAATTCGTGCAAACGCTGTTAAAGTTGCAGACGATAGATTGGTTCATTCCTACGACAGAATTAGAAAGAGTGTTAAAAATGGTATAGGTGTTGCAACCATCGAAAGAGAAAGTTGCAGTGGTTGTTATGCGGGCATTCCGCCCCAACGCCAAAGCGACATTAAACAGCGCAAAAAAATTATCGTTTGCGAAAATTGTGGTCGCGTTTTAACCGATGCACAACTCGCCGAAGAAGTAGTCGCAGAATCTAAAATTTAAGTATAAAGCCATCCTAATCAGATGGCTTTTTTTTATATTTTAAACTCCTTACCTTCATCCCGTGCGTTATTTTATTTTTATTATTATTTTAATTGCAAACCTAAGCTTTGCAAAAGGTAGCGACTTTTATTTTGCCTATAAGTCTGCACATATCCCTATACAAGAAGCCATTTGTGAACTGCGTTTAAAAGAAGCTGAGGTAGATTTATATAGGATTACCGCCAGCGATAAATACAATGTTGCCAATGATTACCTTAGATTATACCTTGTATTTTATCGTATCATGGTGCATCAAGATAAAACCTTGTATCCATTATTTAATGCCACAAAGAATAACTGTATTGAGGCTGTAAAAAAATTAGATAATACTTCTCCATATAAAGGTTATATAAAGGGGAATGCATTATTGCTAGGCGCTCTGGTAGATGGTGCTTTTGAAGAATACTTAAGAGCAGTTAATGGATTTAGAGCAGCGCATTCAGAAATTAATGCTAATGAGAAAGCATTTCCTAATTTCCTAACCAATAAAAAAGAACTTGGGGTATTACAGGCTTTAATTGGCACTATTCCGGCTCAATATAAATGGATAACCGATGCAGTTGGTTTAAAAGGATCGATTAAAGATGGACTTAAATTATTGGCAAGCTATTTAGAACAATCAAAGTTAGAACCCCTTTTAGAAAGGCATCAAGCTGCCCTATTTTATGCATTGATTGAGCTAAACTTTGAAGATAAAAAGGCGGCATTTAATTTTTATAGAAGTTATGCCACTAATACAAAAGAAAATTTAATGCAGGTTTTTGTGTTGGTTTATATTGCAGAGAAATCTGGAAACAATGAGGTTGCATTGCAAGTACTAAAGCAAGCGCCCACTTCCGATGCTTATGAAAAAATACCGTATTTCAATTTTCTAATGGGCGATATTCTGCTACATAAGCTTGATTATTCTGGCGCTATTTGGTTCAAAAAGTACTTAAATACTAGTGTAACTAAAAATTCTGCCAAAGATGCTTATGCTCGCCTTTCTTGGATAGAGTTGTTAAGTCACAATAAAGAAAAGTACCTCCTATATAGAGGTATGTCGCAAAAACTACAAAAACAAACAGGTTCGGAAGAGAAATTAGTAGCGCAAGACCTAGGTGTTGGTATTTATCCCGATACGCAATTGCTAAAAGCAAGGCTGTATTTTGATGGTGGGTATTATGATAAGGCCAAACATGCGTTACATGAAGTTTCTGGAAAAGTCTTCCCTAGCCAGTTTCAACAAACAGAATATTTTTATCGTTTGGGGCGCATTAATCAAGAGGAAAATAGGCCATCTGATGCAATTACTAACTATAAAAGATGCATTGAATCTGGAGCTATGATAAACACCTATCTGCTTCCAAATGCCTGTTTACAACTAGGGAATATTTATGCCAAACTTGGTTACAAAGAATTGGCTGCAGATTATTATAAAAAGGTTGCTAATTATAGTAATTATGATTATGCGGATAGTATAAAACAATTGGCTAAAGTAGGCTTGAGAAAATTGGAGTAAATTCCTAAAATAGTAAAATAACTAAAACTCTTACCGCTAAGCAACAAAGATATATTCCAAGCCGTAAGAGATAATTTAAGGTAAATCCATTTATAATAAAAATAAGAGATTAAGATTAATCGTCTTGATCCCTTATTTTTGCCTCTCATTTATGGAAAATACACACAATTTGAGCGAGCCTGAACGTATTCGTAGGCAAAAATTAATTGATTTAGAAGCGCTAGGTATTAATGCTTATCCTGCCGAGGCTTTTGAGGTAAACTGCTTTTCAAATGATATCAAGCAACAATTTGCAATTAATCCTGAGGATGCTAAATGGAAAAGCATTTCTATTGCAGGAAGATTAATGAGCATGCGCGATATGGGTAAAGCTGCTTTTGCTGTATTGCAGGATGATTTAGGAAAAGTGCAAGTATATTTTCGTAGAGATGATATTTGCCCTAGTGATGACAAAACTTTATTTGATCAGGTATTTAAAAAACTATTAGATATTGGTGATATTCTTGGGGTGAAGGGCTTTGTTTTCACTACTAAAACAGGTGAAATTTCGGTTCATGCCACTAGCTTTATATTACTTTCTAAAGCTTTAAGACCTTTACCTATAGTTAAAGAAAAAGAGGGTGAAACCTTTGATGCTGTTACTGATCCAGAGTTTAGGTATCGCCAGCGTTATGCCGATCTAATTGTTAATCCACAAGTAAAAGAAACCTTTCGCAAGCGCACGCAACTCATTCGCTCAATGCGCGATTTTTTAAACGACCATGGTGCCATGGAAGTGGATACACCCGTACTTCAAAACATTCCTGGTGGTGCTGCTGCCAGACCTTTCATTACACATCATAACGCATTAGATGTTCCCTTTTATCTGCGTATCGCAAATGAGCTTTATCTTAAAAGACTTATTGTTGGTGGTTTTGATTGGGTTTACGAGTTCTCACGAAATTTTAGAAATGAAGGTATGGATAGAACACATAATCCAGAGTTTACCATTCTAGAATTTTATGTGGCTTACAAAGACTATTTCTGGATGATGGATTTCACAGAGCGTATGCTAGAAAAAGTAGCCACAGATTTACATGGAACCACTGAGGTAACTTTAGGTGAAAACCAAATACAATTTAAAGCCCCCTTTAAACGCATCACTATTTTTGATGCTATCAAAGAACACACAGGCTTTGATGTGAGTGCCATGGATGAAGCTGGGCTAAGAGAGGTTTGCGCTAAACTTAATATTCATGTTGAACCAAGTATGGGTAAAGGAAAATTAATAGATGAGTTATTTAGCGAAACCTGCGAAAGCAAATATGTTCAACCAACTTTCATTACAGATTATCCTGTAGAAATGAGTCCGCTTACCAAGAAACACCGCACTAAAGAAGGTTTGGTAGAGCGCTTCGAACTCATGATAAACGGCAAAGAAGTAGCCAATGCTTACACCGAGTTAAATGATCCTATAGACCAACGCGAACGCTTCGAAGAACAAATTAAATTGATGGAAAGAGGCGATGATGAGGCCATGTTTATTGATAATGATTTCTTACGTTCTTTGGAGTATGGAATGCCACCAACGGCAGGAATTGGAATTGGAATTGACCGCCTTTGTATGATGCTTACCAATCAACAATCAATACAAGATGTGCTCTTTTTTCCACAAATGAGGCCCGAGGTTAGGCAGTCTAAGCAAGAAGAGGAGAACCTAAACACCACTATATAGTCGGATAAGTTGTCAAATTTAAATCATTAAAGTGTTGATTATCAAGTATTTTTTTTGATGGTGAAATATTAGTTGTCATATTCAATACATATTCCTTTTTTTGTATTAAAGATGCTAATATTTGCATTGAATAAATATTAGGATAGAAATAATATACTAACTCATTATGGCGAAGGATACTATAAAATCTGTGGTGGTAGAGGATGTGGATATGATGCGTATTACACTTAAAAAAGTGTTAGACGGTTTTCCAAACATCGAGATTGTGGGTGAGGCCTCAGATTATGAATCTGCTCGTCGAGTAATCAATAATACCAAGCCAGATTTGGTGTTTCTAGATATTGACTTAAATGGATTAAATGGTATAGATTTATTGAATGAAATTACTTGTGAGCCTAAAATCATTTTTATAACTGCCCATCCAGATTTTGCAATTAAAGCATTCGAATTAAATGCGGTAGATTATATTTTAAAGCCAATAAGTTCTGAGCGTTTAAAAAGAGCTATAGATAGAGTTACAGAAATTGACTCAAAAGGAAATGCGGGTACTGTAATGGATGAAATCCAAGAGCGGTTTAAACCTGATCAAATTATATTACTTAACTTTGATGGTAAGTTAACCTTCATTAAAATTCAAGACATAAATTTTATTGAGGCTTTTGGCAATTACACTAAGATTCATATGAATGATGGAAAGTTAAGTATTACGTATAATTCTATTAAGAATTGGGATAATCGCTTGCCTTACGATGTGTTTATACAGATTCATAGGTCTACAATAGTTAATTTGTTAAATGTAGCCAAAATTGAAAAGTGGGCCAATGACACTGGCCGTTTATTTTTAAAAGGAATTGAAAAGCCTTTCGAGATAAGCAGAAGTTATTTCTTTCAAATTAAGAAGAAGTATAAAGTTTAAAGTTTTAAGTTAAATGCCATGGGTGTATCTGGTTAAGATACCTAGTGGTAATTGCACACCAGATTTTGCTTGAAGGTATAATTCTCCATTTTCCATTTGTATAGACTCTTTAAAATTTCTACTTACTAAGTTTTGCATTAACAAAGCACTTAATCCTAAAGAATACACATTAAGAATTAAGAAGTGTTGCTTAGGATCAAGCAGCTTTGCTACATCTTGTAGCATCTCATTAATGTTTTCTTCTAGCTGCCAGCGTTCTCCATTTGCTCCAATACCATAAGCAGGTGGGTCTAAAATAATACCATGATAGGTTTTGCCTCGTTTTACCTCGCGCTTTACAAACTTTAATGCATCCTCAACAACCCAACGAATATTATCCAACTTAGAAGCTTCCATATTCTCTCTGCTCCACGAAATAACTTGTTTCACAGAGTCTACATGGGTAACATCTGCCCCTGCTGCTTTAGCTGCTATACTGGCCCCGCCTGTATAAGCAAATAAGTTTAAAAATCTTGGTTGCTCTTCTTTAATTTTTTTTAAGTTGTTAAAAATATAATCCCAATTTGCCGCTTGTTCAGGAAAAATTCCTACATGTTTAAATGAGGTAAGCGATAGGTTAAATATTAATTCATAACCAGGTCCATCATAAGGCATTTGCCATTTACTATTATGTTTGTAGGGGTTAACCCATTCACCATTATGACTACCTTGTTGTTTAAAAGTAATTTGTGTTTGCTTTTTCCATTCTATCTCAGTCCATACCTTGTCCCAAAGGGCCTGTGGTTCTGGTCTTCTGATAATCACATTGCCAAAACGTTCTAATTTTTCAAAATTGCCACAATCTAGCAATTCGTAATTCTTCCAATTTTTTGGTGTAAAGGTTTGTATCATTCTAGCACAAAGGTACTACCTTCTTGGGCAATTCTGGTATTAGGAAATTCTTCTTGAGCTTCTTTCAACAATTCAGATAAATCTTCATATCGAGAAGAAAAATGCCCAATTATAAGTTGGTTCACATTGGCTTGTTTTGCTATAAGTCCAGCTTGCTTTGCTGTTGTATGCATGGTGCTAATTGCCCGCTCTAATTTATCGTGCATAAAGGTAGCCTCATGGTATACATAATCTGCGTCTTCAATCGCTTTTATTACGCGTTCATCATATATAGTATCAGAACAATATGCATAAGATATAGGTCTAGTGGCAGGTAAAGTTAATAATTCATTCTTGATCCTAGTGCCATCTGCTGCAATAAAATCTTTACCTATTTTAATATCGTTAAAATGAGTGAAAGGGATTTTGTATCGTTGACAAACATCTACATTCAATTTTTTAAGGAAACTTCTTTCCTCAAATAAATAACCAATAGTTGGAACCCTATGAAAAAGAGGAAATTGCTTTACCCTAAAAAAAAGATTTTCAAATACAATATCCTGTTTGGTTGGATCAAGCTTATGAT
>VEQB01000453.1 GCA_018883485.1 Bacteroidota bacterium | reverse complement strand
GTGCAGAGGAGGGCCTTAAAGTTTGCATGGTAAATCCAGGCGTAATTTTGGGAGTAGGAGATTATACAAAAGGCTCAAATGCAATGGTTCATACAGTTTATAAAGGTTTGCCTTTATATTCTATGGGAGTAAATGGATATGTAAATGTTAAAGATGTAGCTAGAGCAATGCACCAATTGGTACATCAGCAAATTTTTGATAAGCGCTTTGTAATGGTAGCCGAGAGTTGCCAAATAAGAGATTTATTTTTTATGTTAGCAGATGGCTTTGGTATTAAACGCCCCTTTATTAAAGTTAGCCCTTTTATGGCAGAGATTGCTTGGCGTATTATGTATGTGGTAGCTTTGTTTAAGCGCGATGCCTTGCCTATAACCAAAGAAACAGCAAGAGCCGCAAACCACATTTCGCGGTACGATGCCTCCTGCATAAAAAAAGAATTGAAGTTTGAATTTATTTCTATACCGGCAACTGTAAGCGAGTGTTGCCTAACCTACAAGCAATTTATAAATTATACTATATGAAAAAGATGATGCTGGGCCTAGCCCTTTTGCTAACCTTAGTTGCATGCAAACAAGAAGCTACACAAAACAACAGCAATTATGAGCAAATGTTGAACCGTAGTTTGCAAGTTAAAGATTACCAAACTGCCATTACGGCTATTCACTTGCTTTTGTTAAGTGATAGTACCCAAAGACAATATTTAGACTCTTTGCCCGAGATGTATGTTGCAGTTAGAAATATTGATGCTGCAGAATTTTATACAGATATGGCCTTAAAAAACGCGCCCACTAATGAGAAGTTAATGCAGTTAAAGGCATTATGCTTAGAGAACAAAGGAGATTTTGAAGGCACTTTAGATATAATGAATAAGTTATATGCCACAACCAATAAGATAACTTACTTATATCAAATTACTGCTATTCAATTGCAAGGTGGCGATATGGACAATGCCGCAAAAGGCTTAAAGACCTTAGAAACAAAAATGGAAAACAGCACCGATAGCGTAGATTTTATGTTGTCTGCAACAGAGAAACAAAAAGTACCTATTAGGGCTGCGGTGTATCATTTAAAAGCATATACTTTGGCACAAAACCGCGATTTAATGGCCGCAAAAGGATTATGGGAAAAAGCTCTTAAAGAGTATCCTCAATTTGTTGCCGCCAGAGAGGCGTATATGCAATTAATGCAAGGGGGAAGAAGGTAAGAATGAAGAGAAAGTGTAAACTTAATACTGCATTTTAATTTAACGATAGATTAAGTTTATTTCAGAAAGCTCTTTCCCAATTTGTTGAATGCCACTAAGAATTTTTTTAGTTTGATTAAAAGAAGGTTTTTTATGTCCTTGAACATATTGAGAGAGCAGTGAAGGATTCATTCCAATTTTATCTGCAAGGAATTTAGAGTTGATGACCCTATAGTGCTGGAAAAACTGTTTGAAGTCAATTTCAAAATTTAAATTTTCCATTTTTACATAAACACCTTCCTCTTCAAGGAAAAGGTTAGATGCTTCAAGGGCGTTTTCCATTAGCTCCGAAATGTTTCTTCCAGTTGAGTAAATAGGCTGTTCCTCAGCATATGCTGAAAATCCTGTTTTGGTTTTTTCAACAATTAGTTTAATATGTTTTTTTGTGGCTTTCATGATTCCTTCTATTTTATTCCTGCATCTTTTTTTATTTTCTTTTCAAGCCCTTTTCCCAATTCCTGAGATCCATGATTTGGAAAAATTAGGATACCCTGCTTAAATTCATGTTTTAACTTAACATGCGATCCACTCTGAGAAACTGCGTACCATCCATCCCTCAAAAGAATTCTATAAAGTTCCGAACATTTCAGGGCAGAACAAAGGTAAATAATTATTTACCTAAATTTAAAATATATCTTTATTAAAATGTGTTTGCATAATGCCAATTAGCTTTGGGTAGAGGGCTTTGCTCGAACCAAGAATGGTGCGGCCAAAGAGATGATCATTGCCACCAGAAAAGTCGCTAACAATGCCACCAGCTTCTTCTATTAAGCAAATACCTCCTGCTACATCCCACGGACTTAACCCATACTCAAAGAAGCCATCAAATCTGCCACAAGCTGTGT
>VEQB01000452.1 GCA_018883485.1 Bacteroidota bacterium | reverse complement strand
GCTATATTATTAAATTGAACAAAGGCTGAAAAGCTTTTGTTATAGCGGTAGTCAATTCCTAGGTTTAAATCTGTGAATGGGTCCATTTTAAAATCGCTTGTGTTTAAAGTGCCATCGGATTGCAAGGCATCTGACCTGCCCATGCGTTCACCCCAATAATAGATGTCGAGTTTAACCAAAAATTTATCACCTATATTGTAGGTTGTAGTAAACTTGGTTTCAAATTCTGGTCTAGAGTAAGCGTGTTTTAATTGGTTCAAGTCGTAATTAAAAATACCTATATTTAAACCAGAACGCCATTTTTCTGCCCACTGATAATTTAGGCCTGCTTTTAGGGTTGTTAAATTAGCCTTAGTAGTTTCGTAAATAGCAATTTGGTTGGCATTAGCTGAGTCGAAAGTATAGAATAGCATGTTTTCAATTTTGGCACTTGACCCCATTAAATAGAAGGCCAATTGAGGTGTGATTTCACCTTTGAAACCACCATAAATTTCGAAGCGATTGATGGTATTTAACAAAGGCATTTGGGTAACAAACGGATTTTCTGTAAGGATGCTTCTGTAGGTATTGGGTTGTAAATTGCCTTTAAAACCAGCCAATACGGTTACTTTTCCAGGTATTAAATGAATGCCACCTTCGGCTTTAGGAAAGATATAGGTATTGGTATTTGTACTATCAGAGTAAACGGTAGCATTAAATCCACCTTGGAGGTAAAAGGATTTGGCCTTCATATAAATTTGCGGATTAAAATCGAAGAATATTCTTCTGAGATCCAGCTCTGCTGGCGATAATGGTTGATTTATTCTATTGTTATTTAGCCGTAATCCTGTTTCCAATTCTAAAGGTAATAGAGAAATAGTTTTATTGAGTTTAGCCTTTAGATGTACATCATTTTCTTGCAGTGTGCCCGGGTTATTAAAATGATAATAGTTAAGATCTGTTCTAAAAATTAAGCCATTGCTATCTGTGCTTAAATTGTGGTAATTGGTTTTAAAATCATAGGTGTTATAAACAAGTTTAGGTTCTTTACTTTCTGGCAATAAATCATTCCTACCTCCATATAAGCGAACAGCATTTCTGTGATAATAAGCGTCGGTTTCAAACACTCCTTTGTTATTAAACTTTTTAAAATAGCCATAAACCGTATTATTTGAAAAGTTGTTGTAGTTTAAATCGCCATTGCCCGATAAATGTTTGGCAAAAAAACCTGCTTGATATTGTTTGTTTCGAACAGAACCTAAATAGATTTCTGCCATGGGCATATTGTAATTTCCGTATCCTATACGGGCATAATTATTTTCTAATTTAGGTAAAAGCATGGTTCCTAAAGCCAAAGGTTTAATGGTATACATGGTTGGTGGTACACCGATATTTTCAGGAGAAAGTTGGTAGGTAAAATTGGGTTTCTTTATCTCTGGTTTTTCTGGATTGGGTTGCACTGGTATCCTAATGGCATCAGACAAAACAGGTTGAAAAGTTTTAACAACATCAATTACATTATCTTTAAGCAAGCTATCCTGATTTTGGGCAAACAGAACTTGCGATTTAAGTATTAGTATCGTTACCAAGAGTGTTAATTTTAGTATAAGCTTCATAATTATTTTTCCCTTGAGTTAATGCGTTGTTCAATTTGTTTGCGAGAATCAGATTTTTGTGACTTTTCTAATTCCACTATTTCGTTTATTTTAGCTTTACAGGTTTTTAAAACCTCTGGGTCATCTGTGTTTTCAACAATACTTTGCAGCGTTGCCTTTGCTTGGAAGTAATCTTGTTGCGCCGTGTAGGTGTCTGCCAGAAGTACGAACCCTTTTAGCACCCATTGTTCAAAGGCTCCAAATTTATCGTTGAGTTCGAAAATTGTTTTTTGAGAATTTTTATATTCCTTCTTTTGGTATTGAATAAAGGCAATATTGTATTTTGCCTCAGCCCCATAAATGTTCTTTGTTTCTTTAAGCACAGCATTAAAGGCGGTTTGAGCAGAATCTATTTGGTTGTTTTTTACATAGTACCTACCCAAATTTGTTTGTGCTTCAATGATACCGTCTTTTTGCGCAATTGGTGAGCTTAAATATTTTTGAGAAGCATACGC
>VEQB01000451.1 GCA_018883485.1 Bacteroidota bacterium | reverse complement strand
GATCAAGCTTATGATAATGCAAAGGGAAGGTAAAAATTGTTTCTGAATGCTTGAAGAAAATATCTAGTATTTCAAACAACTCTGCTGGCCCATAAACATGCACAGGTTGTAGGTGTTTCATGAGATTCATTGAAAGCAATAAGCCGGGCAATCCTAGTATATGATCTCCATGTACATGACTAATAAAAATATGTGAGAGTTTAGATTTTTTAATTTTATAGCGTTGCAATTGTACCTGTGTACCTTCCCCACAATCCATTAAAAGGTGATGGTCGCAAATGCTTATATATTGTCCGCTGGGGTGCCTGTTTAGCGTTGGGGTAGCAGAACTATTGCCTAATATGGTTATTTCAAAAGACATTTTATGTTACTCTTCGTCTGATAAAAACTTTTTTTCTAATTGATCCATATAAACATATTCAATGGCTTCATGTCTGGTAGGAACTAAGGTTAATGCAGCATCTGCAAAGGTGTCTATCCAAGCTTCTTTGCCATGAAAAAAAATAAGAAGCCCTGTTTTGGCTTCGGCTAAAAGCACCGCATCAGTAAGGATAGCTAAGGCATCTTCTTCAAAATCTTTAACCCCTTCTAAATCTATAAGCACGTAATTGTAAGGTTCTGTTTCAAAAATAGCCCTCACCTGTTTTAGTAAATATTTTGCCTCACTTTCTTCAAGTTTGTGGCTGCTACATTTAATAACAGCAAAATGCTCGGTTTTCTCCACTGAATCTGTCATATTTGTTCAACCTTTAGGTTCGAAAATAAAAAAAATGATGAATAAAACTGCTTTTATTACTGGAGCTTCTGCTGGCATTGGAGAAGCTACTGCTAAATTGTTAGCTCAAAATGGCTTTGATTTAATTTTGGCTGCGCGCCGCAAAGATAGGCTAGATAAGCTATGCAGCGAATTAAGTGAGCAATTTGGCGTTAAAACCCAAGCTTGCATTTTTGATATAAGAAACAAGGAAGAAGTTGCTAATGCCATTGATCAATTACCTGCTTGGTGCCAAAAAATTGATGTTTTAGTAAACAATGCTGGCCTTGCCAGTGGGCTTTCTACAATAGATAAAGGTGACCTCAATGATTGGGAAACCATGATTGATACCAATGTGAAAGGTTTATTATATGTAACGCGTAAAATTTCTCCAAGTATGTTGGAAAGAGGACATGGACATGTTGTAAATATAGCGAGTATTGCGGGCAAAGAGGTTTATGCCAATGGCAATGTATATTGTTCTACTAAGTTTGCAGTAGATGCTTTAAACAAAGCTATGCGTATTGAGTTTTCTTCGGCTCATGTTAGAGTTACTGGGATTTACCCAGGCGCGGTTGAGACTGAATTTTCAATTGTACGTTTTCATGGAGATGAAGCCCGTGCAAAGAAAATTTATGAAGGGTTTGACAGCTTGTTGGCGCATGACATTGCAGATGCCATTTTATATGCCATAACCCGCCCAACTCATGTAAATATCAATGAATTAATTATCATGCCAACAGCGCAACCTGTACCTGGTATTATTCATAGAAAAGAGTCTTAATGACTCGCATTTTCCATAAGATAGGCTTTGATAAATTCATCTAATCCGCCATCCATTACATGTTGCACATCCGAGGTTTCTACATCGGTGCGCAAGTCTTTTACTAGTTTATAAGGGTGGAAAACATAATTGCGAATTTGGCTTCCCCATTCAATTCTTTTCTTGCCTGCTTCTACCATGGCTTTGGCTTCATTGCGCTTACGTAATTCTAACTCATACAATTGAGATTTAATCATCTGTAAGGCGCGTTCTTTATTACCAATTTGAGAGCGATCTACTTGGCATACCACTACAATACCACTTGGCTTATGTGTTAATTGCACTTTTGTTTCTACCTTATTTACATTCTGTCCGCCAGCACCACCAGATCTGGAAGTCTGCATTTCTATATCTGCATCTTTTATTTCAATCTCAATGGTGTCATCTATCAAGGGATAAACATAAACCGATGCAAAAGAAGTATGTCGGCGTGCATTAGAATCAAAAGGTGAAATGCGCACCAAGCGATGCACCCCATTTTCTCCTTTTAAAAATCCATAAGCAAATTCTCCACTTACCTCAATAG
>VEQB01000450.1 GCA_018883485.1 Bacteroidota bacterium | reverse complement strand
GTATTGGCTCATTACCTCTCTAAATTCATCAAACTCGTTTTTAACCGATTTTAAGTTTCTAATTTCATTGTTAATTTTTCGCAGGTCTATGATATCCTTTTTGTTTTTCTGAGAAAAGTTAAGGGTCTCGTTTTCTCTGTTATCAGCCACAATAAGTGCTTCTTTAAGGTTCTTATTGGTGATTAATTTTGTATTGATTAAATAGCGGTAAATGCGAGAAAAGTTATTGCTTAGGCCTTCAGATTTCACATTATCATCTAACCAAACTACCCCTTGATTGCGCTTTCCGCGCTGGTAAACGGTATTAAACACTTCTCGCTTATCTTTAAATTGAGATAAGGTTAAACCATCCTTAGCTAATGCTTCTTGTACTTCATCAAACTTAAGCAATCGCTTGTCTTCATTAACAAAATAGTGCTCCTTATATTCACTGTTAAATTGATAGTATTCCAAGTCGGAATCTCCGTTTCGTTTAACGATGATGCAGTAATATGATTTTTTAAAAATCTCAAATACAATATAACTTTGGTTTGGATTTGGAAAATAATGGTGTAAGGTTTCTTTATCTCCGCGTCTTTGCCCGCTGAAAGTCATTTTGTTTCCATCGATAATGAACAGAAAATTTAAGGCGTAAATTAGGGTGCTTTTTCCAATATTATTTGGTCCAACCAATTGAAGGCTATCACAGTCGTTTAAGCGAATTTCGGCCTTGCCATAAACCTTGGAATTGAGTATTGTTAAAGAAGTAAGCATGCTATAAAAAAAATTATTGGAAAGCAAGATAAGAGCCAGATCTCGCAAGAAACCCACATCTAATTAACAGTATCAATTATTTGGTTCAAACCAGCTAAAGGTTGTTCTTTTTTATAATTCAAACAGATGAAAATGAGTGCATTTTAGAAATTTATACCTAACCATTTAACTCAATTAACAGTATATTTGATTAAATAATAAGGTATGCCAACCCCTGCTAAGTTTGAAATACAACTTGAAAATCTAAGGAAACTTCAAGTAATTTTTAGTGTAGATAGTACAAATCAAAAATTATTCTGTCTGGCTCAATTGCGTAAATCCAAATGGACACATTCCCAAGACATGCTCAATTATCAAGATTTGCTGCTTTTTTTAGCGGCTTATGCTGATAATGAAAAACTGCTAATTGCTGTAGAAAATGAATTTCAAAGGATTAGCAAATATTTTGGGCAACTCAAAGAAGTTGCACTAGATGCTTATCGAGATTCATTTTTACCTTATACCAGCACAAGTCTTATCTTTTCTCATGAATTTTTATTTTGGCTCAGCAATTTAGATGAGTGTAAGCTTACGTTTGACGGATTAGATGCGGAAGATGATGCACTAAATGCCATTTTAAAGCTAACCTTGCCAAGCCTTGAAAGTGAAATTACCAGCATTGGTTATAAAAATGAAGAGTTACTTTTGGCATTAGGCATCAAAAAAAACAATCAATTACAATTTTTACTAGAAGAATTTAATGGTTTAGGGGCCTTGCCTAAACTTAAAGATTTTGTATGGGATCAATTAAAAATTTGGACCAAAATAAAAGGTACACACATTGGCTTTTCTAAATTTTATAATAGGCTTGAACCTACTCATTTTTTTTATACCGAGGAACTCGTTAAACGCTTCGATCATAAGGAGCTATTAGCAAGAGCGCTGCCTAAAGCGAAAGTTTTGGCGGAAAAAGAAAAAGAACACATCATTAAAACCATTGGAAAATCAATGGTACACACTATGAGAGAAACGGATCCTGCAACCTATATGGATGAGGAAACACTTTGTTATTATGAACTTGAAAGAGGCATTAGCATCGCTTTATATGGCATGCAAGCAGCACGCCAAATGCCAATGCAATCTTATATTGGTTATACCTTGTTTAAAAATGGCTACCCTTATGCCTATGGTGGTATCTGGATTTTAGGAGAGCGCGCGCATTTTGGGATCAACATTTATGAGCCTTTTCGTGGGGGCGAATCTGGTTATGTAATGTGTCAATTATTAAGAACCTATATTCAGTTATTTAAATTGAAATATATTGAGGTAGATGCCTACCAATTTGGAAGAGATAATGCAGACGGCATAAAAT
>VEQB01000449.1 GCA_018883485.1 Bacteroidota bacterium | reverse complement strand
GTATAGTACTATTCATACTTTTAATGTAATAGGTTTTATTAAGCATATCAGAAATAGTTATTTGTGCAGGTAATTCCTGATTAAATTTGTAAGTGATAAAAACCTGCCCATTCGAGTTTGGGTTCGGATAAACCTTTGCAAAACCAATATCCCTTAAATTTCTGTATTGTGTACTATTTCTGTCAATTCTTCGCTTACCAAAATCTACGCAAGAACCACAAGCAAGCCCGGCGCTGTTGGTATTATCTGTCCAGGTGCCGTCATAAGGGCTAGTGCCTTGTATAATGGAAGGAATAAAAATGTAATTTTCTACTGTTGGTGGATTATGAGTACTAACATCATACCTAAAATCGGCATTTATATTATCTTTTATGATAAAATAACTTGCTTTGGAATAAAAGCCAGGCCTTCCTGTACCTCCGGTTGTGTATTTATACCATAAGTTATCAAAAGTATTCACAAATAACTCGTATTGGGCCTCATAAATGCTGTTACGGGAGCAAATGAGGTTATCAAGGTGTAAAATTTCATCACCTATTTCCCTGTTTAACCAATGTCCGAAGATACCATTTCCGTTGCAGTTAACTTGACATATGCAACTATTACAATCCCTATATTTAAAGTTACACTCAAGAAAGACATCTTCGTCTTCATACTTCACATACAAATGACTTTGATTTAATTTGTGGCTCCCCATAAAACTAGCATCGGCTGCTCCATTTGAAACTATTACATCAAAAGGGGTATTTGCCATGATGGTTGATGCGTTGTAGGTGCCTTCTATATCATCGTGGAGGGTGCTTAGACCAAGTCCATTGGCATTAAGATCAAGGGCACTTTGTAGTGGTATAAAGCAAAAATGCATACCATCGCTACATATAGAAAGGTCAAAATTTGCGCTCGCAAATCCGTCAAAACCTACATGTGCTTTGGTACCCCAGCAACCGCTTCCATCAGAGCCTTTACTATAAGATGCCAAATTAAACAACCAGGTTTTACTTAATTCCCAATGTGTATTTGCTGCTGTGGAATTACCTACAACCTGTTCATATCCTTCGTCAAAATAACCTCCAGGGTTAATACAGTATGGAATTACATTTACAAACTCACTAATATTTAAAAGGCTATTGTAGCCAGTTATTAACCTCACACCAAACCAGTAAAATTTTATTGCAATCCCCCAGGTTCCGGCATTGGCCTGAAATACTTGGCCTTGCCCTGAAGGGTTGGTTTTTACCTCCAGATCGGCGCCTAGAATGCCTATTTTAATCCCTAATACACGAGCATAAAGCAAAGTTTCAAAATCAAGCAGCCTGTCATTTGCAACTCTGTCTGCAAGATTAAAGAATTGGGTTTGCATTTCTCCGTTTAGGGCACCATTAGATACGGCCATTTTCTTACAATATTGAGGATAATTGCCAAGTGCATTTAAATCATTTATAAAATCGATACGGTCGTTGTGGGCTGAATACGTTTTATACAAGCCTGCAAAACTTTTGGTATCCATATGATAAATGAGCAATTGCCGGGCAGCGGTGGCATCTAAGAACAGATTGAAGTAACGAAATATTAGTTTTGTAAGATTAGGAAACCCAAAAATTGTATTTGAGCCTGTCATAGTCGCATATAAATGTTGCACTCCTAATGGCAGATTGGCGCCCTGATGCGGCGAGTCCCAAGTAATCATCAACCTGCAATTGTGCATTCGTTCTCGCCGTTGCGCAACTGGCCGTTCTGCTGGGTCAAGGTAATTTTGTGATTCCATATAGCTTAAAGCATATCTTGCAATTACCCCTCCCATGCTTTCGCCTATGATAACAAACTCATTATCGTTCTCCGCTTCTCCTTTTAAGGCATCAATTAATTCCACCACTTTCATGGCATTTGTGCGCATGTCTTGCCTGCTATTGGGCCAATCCACTATATAAAAATCATACCCAAAATTCATCAATTGGCTAATGTTTGGTACTTTTAACATGCCATTAAAAATATCAGCGGCATTTCTATTCTGTTTACGCAAAAAATCAAGCATATCTATTCCTTCAAGATAGATAACAATCTTGCAGTGTACGGCGGTTGTATTTCATAAGCAATATACATATAC
>VEQB01000068.1 GCA_018883485.1 Bacteroidota bacterium | reverse complement strand
CTCTAATAAGGCATCAATATAATCATTAAGTAAAAAACCAATAACAGCTGCTGGTAAAAAGGCTACAAACAATTTTAGGTAAAAATTTATGCTTTGAAAAAATCTCTTCCAGTACAATACAACTACAGAAAGTATGGCACCAAATTGAATTGATATGGTAAACATTTTAACAAACTCATCGCTGGCAATTCCCATGATAGACGAGGCAATAATCATGTGGCCAGTAGAACTAACAGGCAAATATTCTGTAAGTCCTTCTATGATTGCAAGGATTATAGCTTCAAAATAATTCATTCTTAATTACTGCTTTTTCATAATGGCATAGATTTCTATAACGAAACCGGTAAGCACTAAAATGGGAGCTAAGGTTAGCTTTCTAAAATCAAAAATGTCTTCTTTACCTGCCATTAAGGTAAATCCAAGGATGATAACAACCAAACCAATAATCATTAACATGTAGTTTTGCTTACCAAAAACAAATGCTTGTTCTGATTGAGCCTCAGGTTTTTTGCTTGTATTTTTATCTTTACTCATAGCTGCAATATGTGGTTTTAAATTTAATTTTCAATTAGTATAACTCATCTAAACGTGTATTTAGAAATTTACGTGTACTTAATAAACTACTCAATACGCTTATAAATACGCCAATAAGTAAGAGTCCGCCAAATAAACTTAGGTTCATTAAACCACTAAAAAAACTTTCCCATTCGGGTATCCAAGTTGGTAAAGCTTTTTGAATACTGAATAACAAAATTGCCGCAATGAGCCAACCCCAAATTCCATTTATTAAGCCTTTAACAAGAAATGGCTTGATTATGAAACCGTGTGTAGCGCCAACCAATTGCATACTTTTAATGGTGAATCTACGCGCATAAAGATTTAAGCGAACTGTATTATGAATCAGAACCACGGCAATAATTCCAAAAATTGCCGCTAAGCCAATAAATAGAGCTCCTACCTTTTGGATGTTTTCTTGCACATTTCCAAAGGCTGCTCTTGGGTAATCGACATCAGTAACGCCCGTCATTTTTTTTAATGTTTGTTCTACCTCTGGGAGTTTATCCACATTATTAAATTCTCCATTTAGTTTAATTTGAAAGCTTGGCATCAAAGGATTATATCCTAAAAAGCTTGTAAAATCTTGCCCAATTTCATTACTAAACTCAATAGCTGCGCGCTCTTTGCTGGTATAGCTAAATTCTGCGGTAAAGGGTGCTGCTTTAATTTTTTCTGATAATGCTTGTATTTCGGCCTCTCCTAACTCGGGTTGTAAAAAGGCTTGAACCATCATATTTTCTCTTAAGTAACTCTCGGCCGCCTTGGTGCCCAAGAATAGAAAGCCTAATAAACCCAGCATAAGTAATACCATGGCAATACTTAAGATGGCAGAAAAGTAGCTGAACTTTCTTTTTCGTTTAACTGATGTTGTCAATTTGTTAGAATTTAGGTTCAGCAAAAATAAACATGAAATTTACCCTACAAAGTTTATTTAACCCACACTTTGGAAAAGGCTGGCCTGCCGTCTATTTTTGCAGACTATTTAATTTTGACCCAAGCAACGCATGAGCAAAGAATATAAGCATCAAGAAATTGAACCAAAATGGCAAGCCTATTGGAATGAAAACAAGGTATATGAAGTTAGAGAAGATGCTTCAAAACCAAAGTATTATGTTTTAGATATGTTTCCATACCCTAGCGGTGCCGGCCTGCATGTAGGGCATCCATTGGGCTATATTGCCACAGATATTTATGCAAGATTTAAGACCTTAAAAGGATTTAATGTGCTGCATCCTATGGGTTATGATGCCTTTGGTTTGCCTGCTGAACAATATGCCATACAAACTGGGCAGCATCCAGCTATCACTACCGAAAAGAATTTACAGCGTTACCGCGAGCAACTCAATCAAATTGGATTTTGCTATGATTGGAGCCGTGAAGTGCGCACCTCCGACCCTAGTTATTACAAATGGACACAATGGATTTTTATTCAATTATTCAACAGTTGGTTCAACCCTATTTTAAATAAGGCCGAACCTATAAGCACACTGGTTCATCTTTTCGAAACCGAAGGCTTCAAAGGCAGTGATGATACTATTTTAACTGGCGGAATGGAATTTGATTTTCCAGCTTTTACGGCTGCCCAATGGAATAACTTTAGTGAAGCTAACCAACAAAAAATTCTCCTTGGATTTAGGCTTGCCTACTTAAGTGAAGCCTATGTAAATTGGTGTCCGGCCCTTGGAACCGTTTTAAGTAACGATGAGATTAAAGACGGCGTTAGTGAACGTGGCGGCTATCCTGTGGAACGTAAATTAATGAACCAATGGAGTCTTAGAATAACTGCTTATGCCGACCGTTTATTAAGTGGCTTGGATGAATTAAACTGGTCGGAAAGCATTAAAGAAAGTCAGCGCAATTGGATTGGAAAATCTCAAGGTGCAAGTGTATTGTTTGAAGTGCAAGACCATAAATTTTCTATTGAAGTATTTACAACAAGGCCCGACACCTTATTTGGCGTTAGCTTTTTGGCTATTGCACCAGAACACGAAATGTTAGACCAATTGGTAGATGCATCACATATTGATGAAGTAATGGCCTATGTAAATTTGGCTAAAAACAGAAGTGAAAGAGATAGACAAAGCGATGTGAAACGAATTAGTGGCGTATTTACAGGTTCGTATGCTGTGCATCCTTTCACAGGGAATGAAGTGCCTATTTGGGTAGCAGATTATGTGTTGGGTGGTTACGGTACTGGCGCCGTAATGGGCGTACCAGCGCATGATAGCCGAGATCATGCATTTGCTAAATATTTTAATCTACCTATACTACAAGTAATTGAAGGGAGTGAAAGGCATAATTATCAGGAGAGCAGTTACGATGGCAAAGAGGGTAATTGCATTAATTCTGGTTTCCTAAATGGGCTTGGAGTTAAAAAAGCCATCAAACGCGCTATTCAAGAAGTTGAAGAAAGAGGCATTGGGAAAGGTAAAACCAATTATCGCTTAAGAGATGCTATTTTTGGAAGACAGCGTTATTGGGGTGAACCCATTCCTATCTATTATAAAGAGGGGATTCCTTATCCAGTTGAGGAAAAAGACTTACCCGTTATTCTGCCAGAAGTAGATAAATTTTTGCCAACAGAGAATGGAGAACCGCCTCTTGGGAGAGCAAGCAATTGGAAATATAAAGGCCTATACGATTACGAACTAAGCACAATGCCAGGTTGGGCAGGAAGTTCTTGGTACTTCTTGCGTTACATGGACAATAAGAATGATGATGCTTTGGTTTCGCCAAATGCAGTAAGTTATTGGAAGCAAGTAGACTTATACATGGGCGGCAATGAGCATGCAACTGGCCACTTATTATATGTTAGATTTTGGACAAAGTTCTTATTCGATTTAGGTTTTATTCCCGAGGTTGAGCCAGCAAAGAAGTTAATCAATCAAGGTATGATACAAGGCAGAAGTAACTTCGTTTACCGCATTGATTGTTTTGAAGGAGATAAAAAAGAACTTAGCTTTTTTGCTTCAAGAGGTTTCTTAGATGAAAATGAAAATATCAAAAATCTGCCTGTATTATTTCAGGAATTTAACAAGCAAAACAATCAAAAAGCTCGTTTAGACTTTACCAAAATAATGGTAGTGAAGCTAAATGTAGATGTAAATATTGTTAAAGATGAAGTATTAAATTTAACGTTGTTTAAACAATGGAGAGACGATTTAAACAATGCTTTATTTGTTTTAGAAAATGGCAATTACCATTGCTCCTGGGAAGTTGAAAAGATGAGCAAGTCTAAATGGAATGTGGTAACTCCAGACGATATTATTGCCCAATATGGTGCAGATACTTTGCGCTTGTATGAAATGTTTTTAGGCCCAATAGAGCAAAGTAAACCTTGGAATACCCAAGGGATTGAAGGAGTACACAGGTTCCTTAAAAAACTTTGGAAACTGTTTTATGATAAAGAAGGGAATTTTTGTTTGAACCAAGAAGCACCTAATAAGGCCGAGTTAAAAATACTTCATAAAACGATTAAAAAGGTGGCAGAAGATATAGAGAATTTTTCTTTAATACTTCTGTGAGTACCTTTATGATTTGTGTAAATGAGTTAGGAGAATTAAATTGTCATAAACAAGCTATACTCAAAGAACTATTAATCATTTTATCTCCATATGCTCCTCATATTGCAGAAGAACTCTGGCAAGCTATAGGCGAAACTAGTTCTATTACCAAGGCTAAGTTCCCAGAATTTAATGCTGCCTATTTAATAGAAGATAGTTTTAGTTATCCTGTTTCCATCAATGGTAAACACAGAACCAACATTGAGTTTGCCTTAGATTTGGATCAAAAAGAAATTGAAAAAGTAGTATTGGCCGATGAAACAATTTTAAAATGGTTGGAAGGAAAACAACCCAAGAAGATAGTTTTTGTTAAAGGTAAAATAATTAATCTAGTAATTTAACTTACAGATTCTTCTGTTGTTTCATCCATCCATTTGGCGGCAAGGGTGTACCCAATGCTTAGCACAATAGCACCGGTAAACAACCCAATAAAGCCCGACATTATAAAGCCTCCTACCACGCCCAAAAAGATAACCAGGGTTGGTACTTGAGCTGATTTACCAAGAAGAATTGGCTTTAAAACATTGTCTACCAAAGTTACAATAACATAATAGCCTGTCCAGAGACCAGCAACGGTAGTACTTTCATGCATAAATAGAAAAATACTTGCACCAGCCAAAACCAATAAAGGCCCCACCTGAACAATGGTTAAGATAAGTACTACAATTGTCCATAAAGGAGCATGAGGAATTCCAGCTAAACTTAGACCTATGCCAGCTAAAATAGTTTGAATAACGGCCACTCCTAAAACACCTTTAACCACGTTGCGAATTGTACTTGCACTTAACTCTGCATAAACAAAACCTTTAGGTCCAATTATTCTATTAAACAAACGCTTGCTCCAATCTTCCAAGCCATCAAATGCCAGCAAAACGCCAGCAAGAATCATAGCCACAATAACCATGAATAAACTTATACCCGTGTTTACGGCAATAGCTGCCAACTTTTGAAACAAATGAAGAATGGTATCTTTATGCTCTATAAGAAAATCTTTTAAGTTGATATTGATATCTGTCATGATAGTTTCTATTTGCCCGCCAACCAAAGGCAATTTGCGCATTTGGTCTTGCATTTCGGGAAGGTGAAAAGCTCCAGATTCAAAATTTGCTTTTAATTGAATGATAAGGCTAGTAACAGTTGCAAAAAACTCATAAGCTGGAAATATAATTCCAACCACCAGAACCACAGTTAATACGATAGCTGCCAATTTACGTCCAAATCTAAATTTAATACTCATTAACTCATGTAAAGGATGCAATGCTATAGCAATAATTATGGCCCATAAGAATGGTAATAAAAAAGGTGCAATTAATAGGAAACACCAGTACAATAATCCAAACAATAAACCAAGACGTATGATAAGATCAACAGTTTTTTGGGTTTTTAGAATATCAGACATAATTTAAAAATTTCGGGAAGTTAAAAAATATTTAGAATAGATATCGGGCTTCCATTCTTCCAACATGAATTATAGGTATAGAACCACTTTTTCGGCCCTCGTAGTTAAAATTTATTTGAAGACTTTGCCCAATGCGTTGTTGCAGATTAAAAGAGATGATTTGGTTATTGCCAATACTTAAACCTTGCAGCATATCATAGGCTAACACACTATTGGAGTTACCAGAATAAGATACCTTATAAAAGTTATAATTGATAGTGGCAACGCCAAGTTTGGGCAAGGTATATCTAAATTCAAATCCCAATTGGTTAACATTGGCTGCCTCTTCTCCAAATAAAGGTTGGTTGGCAGATTCTGAATACATATAATTAGCACTTAATCGCCAGCTCTGTAAATGCTGGTAGCTAATTTTAGGCTTGACTTCAAGAAAATTATAGGCATAATTATTTTCCGAAAAAAAATCAGAAATTAAAGATCTTTCCCCACGTATAACCGATTGTGAGTACGTCCAGTTTTGATTGAAATTATACCTAAAATTTAATCCCGTTTCTTCTCTCACGCGCAGTTCGAATCCATTGGTGAGTAAGGTTTTTGAAACATTTCTATTCCAATTTAAATCCATGCCCCAAATGGCATGACTTCTATTATAAAAAAGGGTATTTCTAAGTAAGGAATTTAAAGCAATAAGGTTAGTATCTTGAGCATCAAATTCTAAAAACCGACGAAAATTTAGAGATTCATCTGCCCCAGTTTTCTTTTCGTATCTAAGCCCAGCTTGGTTGCTAAAGCGTTTTAAAAATGCTTTTACCCCTCTTTCGTTTCTGCCAGGTGTGGTGGGATTAATATTTAAAGTTTGACTAAACTGGGAGCTATAGGTGCTGATAAGTGATGTTGAAGGCAAAAAAACTTTGATATAATTTGCAAGGTTTTTATCAGCAAAAGAGGCAATTAAAAATTCATTGAGTTGTTGAATGCCATCTTCATTAAAATCTTTCCAAACATAAACGCCTTGCCCTGTTGGTACTTCTAAAAATTGGTAATCTCTTCTTAATTCGTTGCCAGAGCCAACTTGTATGTAAGAGTTAGCAGTAATTCTGCGCTTCCAAAAGCCATAATCATAGCTAACCCTGCTTAAAAAAGTTAGCTCTGGTAATAAGTTAGAAAGTGAAGTATCTTTAAGCTGAAAATTACGAAACGAAAAATCGGCACTTAATCTATTAAAATTTTTTTGCGTAATTGCTAAGCCAGCTTTGTAATCGTTTGCTAAGGTATGTTGCTGTAAACTCTGCAAAACAGGTAAAAAATCTTGGCGCCAAAAGTAATCTGCATAATAAGAAAATTTTAAAGTATCTGCTGGCCTAAGATTAAGCCCCCACTGCCTGTAAGCATATGAATTTAGCAACAAGGTATCGCTAGCATTACTAAACCTACTTTGTTCAACAATACCCTGAACAGAAACTAATTGTTTGTGAATGTTCCTAGTATATTTCCCTTGTAAAATTTGAATCTCGTTTTTATAAGCTGGGCTATTAAATAGTGCTATTTGCGCTCCATTTAGGATTTCTACCTTAGCATCCAATAGATTCTTAGCATCTTTAAGTAAAACGCCACCTAAATGTCGATTTCCTTTAAAAGCTCCCTCCCCTTTATTGTAAAAGCCAAATTGATAAAATGCATTAATTTTTTCTTGCTGTTTGAACCCAATTCGCCAATTTAAAATATGCTCTCTATTTCCAGTATCTAACTCGGTAACATTTTGAAGTTGTCTGTTCCAAATCCTATCAAACTCCACTGTTCTGTAGCGTTCAACATATCTAAAATTTGCATCTACCCCCTCATAGAAAATGGCACTTTCGAAAAGTTTGGAAGTATCCTTCAATTTAAAACTATTGTTGCTTTCTAATTTTATGGCATAACCCACATTGTTTTGCTTATCAAGTTCACTAAACAAATTCTGATTGTTGGCACTCATGCTTAACTCTGCTTTTAACTGATGATTTGAATTAATTTGGTGAACCACTCCCGTGTTTATCATTTGCTTGCGAGTGGGAGCAATCAGAAAAGTGAGTGCTTCAAAATCGCCTTGCAATTGGCCATTTTTGGGAGGTACCCAAGAAAAAACTCTACCATTAGCCGCAGAGGCACTTTGAACATAATTTCCTTTATTTGTTCCTACATAAGTAAATCTAACCTCATAGTAAACAGTATCGCTTGTTGCCTTTGGCGAATAAACATAGACTCTTTCAAAGCCTAGAGTATCTATTTTCCTGTAAAGAATACGTTTATTATCAAACGGAGAAACCATTACTTCATTTAAAACTGCGGCTTTGCTTGGATCATCTCCGGCATTGGCTAAAACAATTTTATTACTATCTGTTAAAATCTGCTGAAAAGCCTGGTTCTTATTATCTCCTTCATTAAAATAATTTAGGTAAACTTGGGTGTTTTTTTGTTGCCAAAGTGCATGTCCACCTACCACTGTTCGGGCATAGTTTCTATCTGCATATTGAAATTCGATTACTATTCTAGAATACTGTGTAATTAAACGTTTGGCCATAAAAGTTACCTCACCGGTATTGTAGTCTATAACATAGTCATTCTGTTCGCCACGGGTTAGCCTATCTCCATCTAAATAAACAGCTTCGGTACCAGATACTATAATGATAAAAAGCTCTCCATTCGGCCCAGTAAGCCGATAAGGGCCTTGATTACCTTCTACACCTGGAATCAAATTGCGTACAAATTTACCACGAGATAGAGCTGCCTCAGCACCAAAACTCAATAGTGCATTATTCTTTTTTAGGGGAGCACCTGTTTCAAACTGCAATCCTCGCGATTTCTTATAGTAATTCATAAAATAAGAATTTGGAGGTCGGCTCATAAGGTAATCGCCCACTATAACTTTAGACAACCCTTTGCCAAACTGAACAAAAACTTGATCAAAATCTTGTATTTCTTGCGTGTTTCCCTCAGGTTGGATTGGATTGTTATCATCGCTAATTGCGGCAAGCACATCTACATCATTGTTTATTTTTCCACTTAATTGCAGATTAAGATTAGAATTTACAATAGCATTTTGATTATTACCAATGCTTAAACCACGCATAATACTTCCGTTTACCAATAGCCCTTCGTTAGCGCCAATAGGTTCAAAATTACTTCCAGCGGGTGTATAGGCAAAAGGATTTTTTTGGGCATTTAATTCGGGTAAAATAATGCTTCTATCTTTATTTGCATATCGCTTTTCTAAACCTAAGTTTACTGCTTGGTATTGAATGTTTATTAGGGTGTTTGGAGCAATTCCTTTATTAACAAACAAACCTTGGTAATAATCTATTTCATAATCTTTTTTTGCAATATACCCAGCCACTTTTACACTTCCATTTACTATAAGCAAGGTATCAATCTTTAAAGTATCTTGCGAAAGAAGCAAAACTTTATCTACAACTGGCAAAGGTCTTTGTGCAACCGTTACGCGTGCCGATAAAAGTATTATAAGAAGTAAAATAGCGGTATTTACCCGATTCATTACATCTTGTTTAACGGCAATAGAATATGAAAAGTTGTGCCTTCCCCCTCTTTGGTTTGAAACCATAATTTACCTCCACCACTTTCTATCATACTCTTTACAATAGGTAAACCTAACCC
>VEQB01000448.1 GCA_018883485.1 Bacteroidota bacterium | reverse complement strand
GAAAAAATGGGTATTAAACCTGTTGTAAAAGAAGCCGCAAAGCCAACCATTCTTCCCAAATGCCCGCATTGCAAAACTGGCAACCTGCGCACAATTTTGGTGTTCGACAAGCGCGGGCCACCAATCTATTACATGGGCGATAGCCAAACTTCTATTCCCTATAAATCTTAAATTTATGGGTAAGGGAAGCTATGCCTAATGGGAAGAGATTTTAATTCATATCGCACACATTAAGTATCAAAAGAGGCGCTCTATCCTTGCCAAAACACTTCGATCAAACAAAGCCTCAAACGAAAAATCCATAACAAATTTTCTACTAGCTACCGAAGGTTCCGTTCAACCGGAGTTTCATGGCTTGGCCTCCAGCCACCACGAAACTCTAGCTGTTATTTCTGGTTTTTCTAAACTGGTAAATCCCATTATAATCCTAAATTTTATTTCTCAAATTAAATAAAAATATTTAAAAAAAAAATACTTTAGTAATGAACTAATTTGAATGATTAAAGTGGGAATACAAAAAGTCTTGAAAACACTAATCATTTTGAATTGGACTAATTAAACATTTGTTTTGGGGGCTTATAAACATTTACTTATTTCCTGAATATAAATTAGAGAAAAGTGCATTTTTTATGTATAATTTTTCAATATAACCACAAAAAAAAACAGCAACTATTTTTTAATAGATGCTGTTTTTTTATAAAAACTCTTTTTATTGAAGTTTTCAAGCTAAAAAATATATAGTATTATTAAGTCAACCGTAAATTGCCTATTAAGTATTTTTAACTGTATAATAGTAACAGTCAAAAATAAAACATTCTCCTAATAGTTATCCCAAAGCCTTGATTTCACTTACTAATTCAGTCAACGCTTTTTTAGCATCTCCAAATAGCATACTGGTTTTGGGTTTATAGAAGAGTTCGTTTTCAATGCCCGCATAACCTGCTTTCATACTGCGTTTATTTACCACTACATGGGCGGCATTCTCAACATCTAAAATTGGCATACCATAAATAGGAGAATTAGGATCGGTTTTAGCGGCAGGGTTTACCACATCATTTGCACCCACCACCAATACTACATCTGTGGTAGCAAACTCTGGATTAACTTCTTCCATTTCTACCAATTTATCATAGCTCACATTACTTTCTGCTAATAGCACATTCATGTGCCCTGGCATGCGCCCAGCAACAGGATGAATGGCATACTTCACTTCTACCCCTTCACTTTCTAATAGCAATTCTAATTCGTGCACCACATGTTGCGCTTGGGCAACAGCCAAACCATACCCTGGAACAATAATAACTTTCTTGGCATACTTCATTAAAATGGCAGTATCACTTGCACTCACTTCTTTAATGCTTCCTTCAAAAGCAGCGCTTGTAGTTTCAGTAAAGCCACCACCACCAAAGTTACCAATAAGCACATTAAGTAATGAGCGGTTCATGGCTTTACACATCACCATGGTAAGTAAAGTGCCGGCAGAACCAACCAAAATACCGCCAACCAACATTACTTTGTTATCGTAGAGAAACCCACCAAAGGCAGCCGCTACGCCGGTAAATGAATTTAATAAGGAAATTACAACTGGCATATCTGCGCCACCAATTGGCAACACAAATAGAATACCATAAAGCAAGGATAAACTCAATACCAAATAGAACCATAAGGCATTGTTAGTACTGCTGGTTATGGCTAAGTAAGCAAAAACAAAAATTACCACTAGCAAGCCAATATTAATGAATTGCTGCATACCAAAAGATTTATCTTTCACATTTCCGCTTAACTTACCCCAAGCAATCATACTGCCAGAGAAAGAAACAGAACCAATAATTAATCCGGGTAAAATGATCAGCAGTTTCGCAAGATGCGCTTCCGTCTGCATGACGTGTTCAAATTCAATGATTGAAATCAAAGCCGCGCAGGCGCCCCCCATTCCGTTGAAGAGACTCACCATTTGAGGCATAGCAGTCATCTTCACTTTTTTCGCCGCTAAAGTTCCTACAATAGTACCGATGAGCAGTCCACCAAAAATCCATCCGTAATTGGAGAGTGGTTTACCATCTTCCTTATACAAAAAGATAGTGGCGAAAATAGCCAATCCCATCCCAAGTGCAGC
>VEQB01000447.1 GCA_018883485.1 Bacteroidota bacterium | reverse complement strand
GTTATACGATAACCTCAGCGCAAGAGATTTTTTGTAAAATACGAATAAATGATGTTCAAGTTCAAATCTCTGATAAGTCTATTTTTAGAGGCTTAGAGCAGAGATTAACTGAGTTTGTAAACAATACTAAATGGACGCAAGAACCCTTTACTGTAAACGAAAAGATTGATTTAAATATTGAAATTATTCTTTCAGCCTACGACCAAAATTCTTATGAATACCAGGCTTCGGCTATTATACAAACAAGGCGACCGATTTATGGCACCAATTATACTAGCACCTTGTTTTCATTTAATGATGAAAACTTTAATTTTAAATACCAGGAGCAAGACCGGATGGATTTTCAGGATGGTGTTTATACCAATGATTTAGTATCCAACCTAACTTTTTATGTATATTATGTGCTAGGAATGGATTTTGATTCTTTTGGGTTGGAAGGAGGCACAAATTATTATAATAAGGCCTTTCAAATAGCCCTTTTGGCGCAACAGAACAGCAGCAAATCTGGTTGGAAACCCTTCGAAAGAAATGTTAGAACACGTTACAACTTAGTAGACAATATACTTAACCCTAATTTTGTTCCTCTTCGTCATGCGTATTATATTTATCACAGAAAGGGGCTCGATCAAATGATTGTTAATCCGTTTGCTGCTAGAAAACAAATCATGAATGCTTTATTAGAAGTTAAGAAGGTTTTTAAAATAGCTCCCAATACTGTTATGTTATTGGTGTTTTTTGATTCAAAAAGTGATGAACTCGTAAGTATTTATAAAGGCGCTGAAGACATTGAAAAGCCTAAAGCCATTGATTTACTTAGTGAAATAAATGTTGCTAACCTTTCTAAGTACGAGAAAATTCGATCTTAATTTATTGAACAGATATTAACTTCACTTCTGTTCTTCTATTCTGAGCTCTACCTTCAGGTGATTTGTTATCGGCTAAGGGTTGGGTTGCAGCGTAACCTTTAGAACTTACTCTATTTATATTAATACCATTTGCTACCAAGTAATCTTTTACAGCCTTGGCTCTATTTCCAGATAATACAATATTCTTATTGGCATCACCTGTATTATCTGTATGGCCTCCAACTTCAATTTTTACATTAGAATTAAGCTCTAGAAATTGCTTTAGTTTGTCTAATTCAGATTTTGATTCAGGTTTAAGCTCAAATTTATCCACGTCGAAAAAGATGTTTTTTAATACTACTTTAGAACCGGCTAAGATTGGTTGCAAAGGCACTTCTAATTGCAAAGGAGCTAAAGCAGACTCTGTATTTACTTCAAAATTTTCTGAGTAAAATAAATATCCTTTTTGATCTATGTTTAAGGCGTAATTTTTATGTGCTTGTAAACAAACCAAGAACTCTCCCGTAACTTTATTGCTATACGATTCAACTACAACTTTTCCTGTTGCTAAATCAATTAATTCAATCCTGGCTGCAATCTTTTTCTTCGTAATAGCATCAAAAACTACTCCTTTAACATAGCCGGTTTTTTGTGGTCTTGCTTCTTCGTACAATTGAAATTTGTAAATATCTAATCCTCCTCTAGAATCTTCGCCATCTCTTGCAATATAAGCATCTACGGCATTGGAGGCAATAACCAAACAGGTTTCATCCTTAATGCTATTGATGGGATAACCTAAATTTTGTGCTTTGCTCCATTTGCCATTACTAGCTCTTCTAGATAGGTATAAATCTACCCCTCCCATGCCTGGATGTCCACTGCTATTAAAGTATAAGGTTTGGTCGTCTTTGGCTATATGGGGTGATTGTTCGTCGGCAGTTGTATTTATTTCTGGCCCCAAATTAATAGGTGGTGTCCATCTTCCTTCTTTGTAAGTGGTATACCAAATATCACTTTGTCCGTAGCCTCCCGGTCTATTACTACTAAAATATATGGTTTTGCCATCATAACTTAGGCAAGGCTGGCTCTCCCAAGCTCTTGTGTTTATGGGGGGGCCAAGGTTTATAGGTTCAGACCAAAAAAGGCCATCTAACTTAGAAAGGTATAAATCGCAGCTACCATAACCACCTTCGCGGTTGCATGCCGTATAAAAAATATATTGGCCATCTGCAGAAAGGGAAATTGTTCCTTCATTGCCATCTGTATTAATAGG
>VEQB01000446.1 GCA_018883485.1 Bacteroidota bacterium | reverse complement strand
TTCTATACACTATTTAACAAGTTGTTCTACCTTTAAACTCCAAGCAATAGGCTTATCGTTAAAATACTGCTTGGTTTGTTGCCAAGTATGTTTAAACAAATCAGAAAATCGGTACTTATTTAAATGCTGTTCCGTATCCCAATAACTGTAGGTAAAAAGAACATTTGGCTGTTGGGCATCGCGCAAAAGGGTTAACCCCTGGCAACCTTCAAAGGCCGCTATTTGTTCCTTAACAGTTTCAAATAAAGCAAGAAACTTTGGCACTGCCTCGGGTTCAAAACTCATGCGTACAATTCTATTTATCATTTTACGAATTTAAATAATTATAGCTAACAAAGTTGGAGCTGCCATTTTACACTAGGCAATTAAAAAAAGCGATAACAACATCGAAAACATAGTTGTAACATAAACTAAGAAATGCAAACAGAGGTACTTATCCCCCTAGAAAACTTCTTAATGATTCTGTTTAATGATATTCAGTTAGTTATGTAATTATTTGAAAAATTCTTTTTTTGTTGTTAATGTTAAAAAATTATATAACATATTAAAATTTAATTAATTGATTATCTATATTATATTTATTATAATAATGTAATAGTTGTTTTGTTTATGTTTTAGTAAATACCTTTGAAAACAAGAAATTAAATATGAACAAGCTAGACAATACAGAAAGGATTGAATCCTACAAAAGGGATTTACAGATATACATAGAAGAGCGGGATAAATACGATGCTTTGATTAAAGTTATTTTGGACGGGATTAGTTATTTAGAAAACGGCCAAATAGAAATTGGAAATACTTGGAAGGACAAAGTAAAACACTTAATAAGGAAAAAGGGAAGGTTAATGTTAAGTAGGGAAATAGTCGAACACTTTGAAAAGGAAGTGACAAAATTAAACCATGAACAACTAAGGAATGTAATTGCAGGGGCATTAAGCCAATTAGTAAGGGATAAAGTATTAATACCTTATAAACCTGCTACCATGAAAGGCAGTTACTATGGCTTTAGGGAATGGTTTTCTTTAAACAAGCCTAAGAAAGGCTACGGAATAACGTAATAAAAAAACCCTGCTAAGATTGGCGTCCAACAGGGTTTTTAAAAAGTTAAAAAAATACAAGCGTATCTTAATGGACAAAGTAACTGTTTTGCGAACGGTTTTATAGGGGTTCGAATCCCCTCGCTTGCACCAATTCCTAACACAAAAGTAGTACAAAAAATATAAAAAGCAAATACTACTTTTATGGCACAATAACAGAAGAAACAAGATTATATAATTTAAGGTGACTATACGGCTGTTGAAGCAGATTAGTTGAAAATTTTCTAAAATTGGTAAGACAGCGCCTCGCTATTTTCAAGAAAAAGACAACTTGAATGTTTGCAGTGGGTTTCAGGTATGGTAATTTTACTTTTTTAGGTTAAATTCACTATTTTTTAAAGTATTTTACCTAAATTAACTTAACATCAAGCATTTAAGTACTTTTGTTTAATCAGGGTTTTTAATGAGGAATAATTAATAGCACTGATAATCAGGAACATTTTTTTACGTTTGAAAATAAATTTTGCTGTTTTGTCACAATACACTAAAAGTTATTGAAAAAACTGTTGCGGATTATCATAAAAAAATTATTATTGCATTACATTTGCAGTACAAAAAGAAACAAGTTTTAGATAAACTTCGTAACAATATTTAGAAAAAGCGTTGGTAGCCTTTATAAAATTATGAAAGAAAAAGAAGCCTCAGTTGAAATTTCCAGAGATGAATCTGGCACTCTTTTAGGCTTAAAACTGTTTATGCCTGTATGGGTTGCTCCGAGATTGGACGGAACATTTGATGTGAAACTGCCATTACTTGCAATTAGCATTGATGCATTTAGCGAAGATGACATAGATGTCGCAATAAAGGAAGTTACTCTTGCTTTTGCAAAATCAGCAGAAAAATTTGGCAATGGTTTAGAAAAAGAAATTATTGCTTTAGGATGGAAACACGATAAAGGGAAGTCTCATAAAAACCTATTTAGTGTGACAAGCAAAAATTTGCCATTCCCTTCTATGATAAAAACAGGACAGCCAATGGCTTTCCAATTAGCTATATAAATTATGGCTGACCCTCACTATCCAACAATAG
>VEQB01000067.1 GCA_018883485.1 Bacteroidota bacterium | reverse complement strand
CAGTATAGATGCCTTTAGAATTGATACTTATAGCTATAATGATTACGAATTTATGGATGCATGTATGGCTTACATACAACGCGAGTACCCTGATTTTTATTCCACGGGAGAAATTTGGGAGCAAGCTGGGGTAATGCAAATGGCTTACTTTACAAAGAACAATGGGTATAAAAAATCTCCACCTAGTAGCCATTTAAGCAGTGCTAAAGATTTTCAATTGTTTTGGGCTATTATGGATGGGTTAAACCAAAAACCAGAATGGGATAAGGGGCTTGCTAAAATATATTATACCCTAGGTTCAGACGGCTTTTATGAGAACCCAAATCTTAACCTTACTTTTTTAGATAACCATGATTTGAACCGTTACTTTACAGAAGTAAAAGAAGACTTTGCCAAGTGGAAAATGGGTATAGGTTTATTGATGACCTTGAGAGGAGTTCCTAGTATGTATTATGGTACAGAAATATTGTTGAGCAATCCCCTACCCAGAAAAAATGATGGAGAAATTCGTCAGGATTTCCCTGGTGGTTGGCCCGAAGATAAGGTAAATAAATTTACAGCAGAAGGCAGAACCGCCCAAGAAAATGAAGCCTATAACCTAATTAAAAAATTAGCCAGATTGCGTAAAGATGAAGAAGTTTTTAATACAGGTAAGTTGATGCAATTTACACCAGAAGGAAGCACTTATGTATTTTTTAGATACAATGAAAAGGAAGCCTATATGATTGTGGTGAACAGAGGGAATGAAAAAGTAAATTTAGACACACAACGCATGACAGAGAGATTAAAGAACTATCAAAACGGATTAGACCACATGACCGATGAAAAGCTAGAATCCCTTTCTAATATTAAGCTTGAACCAAACAGCATACGTATTATAGAATTAATGAAGTGAACCCTTATCTTCGCAGGCCTTTTTTAAAACCTTGCAGAAGATAATAGCCACATACGGAAAATACTTTAAAGAAATTTCCATTCTAAGTTATCCCATTATTATTGGACAATTGGGAATTGTGCTAATGGGCGTGGCCGACATTATGATGATTGGCAAGTTAGATGCCATTAACCTAGCTGCCGCCTCTTTGGCCAATTCTGTTTACTTTCTAATTTGTATTTTAGGCATTGGTACCTTAACTGCTATTTCGCCATTGGTAGCAAAATCTAGGGGAGCTGGTAAGCCCAACCAATGTGCTATCTTGTTTAGGCAAGGAATAATTGCTGCCATTTTACTATCAGCCTTTATTGGTTTGATCCTATATATTTTAGCAGAAAACTTAGCATGGTTTGGGCAAACCGAACGTGTAACTGAACTAACCAAAGATTACTTGCATATTTTAAATGCAGGTACCCTACCCTTATTGTTATTTACAGCCATTAAACAATACAGCGATGGTTTATCGTTTACCAAACCCTCTGCTATAATTACAATATTTGCCCTTTTACTTAATGTATTTTTAAATTGGGCATTCATCTATGGCAAATTAGGAATGCCTACTTATGGCTTATTTGGAGCCGGTATTGCAACTAGTCTATCTAGAGCTGCCATGGCAATAGCCATGTATAGCTATGTAAGATTAAACAAACTTTACCATGGTTATTTGCATTTGGTAAAACATGAGGATGATAGGCATTTCTTACTTCAGATATTCAAGATAGGCTTGCCTTCGGGCTTTCAATATTTCTTTGAGGTAGGCGCTTTTGCCTTTGCCGCCATTATGATAGGATGGATAAGTGAATATGCCATGGCGGCCCATCAAATTGCCATTAACATTGCATCTGTTACTTATATGATTGCTACAGGAATTTCTGCTGGAGGTTCTATTGCAGTAGGCGAAGCATTTGGCCGAAAAAATAGAGAAGACATGGTGTTGGCAGGTAGAGCAGCCTTAATTATGGGAACCCTTTTTATGGGTGTTTGTGCCTTATTTTTTGGTTTATTTTCTAACTTTATTGTAAGCCTTTATATTGAAGATAGCTTGGTGCAACCCATGGCGGTAAACCTAGTTTTAATAGCCGCTGTGTTTCAATTGAGCGATGGCATACAATGTGTGGGTTTGGGTGTTTTGCGAGGCTTGCACGATTCTAAAATACCAACCGTAATTACCATTATTTCTTATTGGGTTATTGGCATACCCATAGGATATTATTTAGGTTTTTATACCGAGTTAAGCTTGTATGGAATTTGGATGGCATTACTAATTGGATTAAGCTTTTCGGCCGTAGCATTAACCAAAAGATTTCTAAAAAAGAGCAGAAGCACCCCTTTAGAAGTTCCCAGGTTTAGCGAAGAAACCACGATATGAGTACACGCGTAAAAGTACATTTGGCTTTGTTTATGGTTTCGCTTTTATATGGTGCAACCTTTAGTATTGCTAAGCTGGCAATGCCCATGTATATAAAGCCTTATGCTTTTATTTTAATGCGGGTTTTTGTGGCCGCCATTTGTATTTTCTTATTTCATAGGGTTTATGTAAAAGGGCATATTTCGGATAAAAAAGATTTATTACCCTTAGCCGTTTCGGCTGTTTTTGGTGTGGCTGCAAATATGCTTTTCTTCTTTAAAGGCTTATCTATTACTACCCCAATTAACGCCTCGGTATTGATGCTATTTACTCCCATATTTGTATTGATTTTTGCTTGGCTTATGTTAGGCGAAAAGATGGGACTTAGAAAAGTAAGCGGTATTGTAATAGCAGCTATTGGGGCTTTGGTGTTGGTGGGTGGTACCCATTTAGAATTTGCCAAAGAAACCGTAATGGGCGATATTTACGTAACCTTAAACGCAATTATTTACGCCTTCTACTTGGTATATGCCAAAAGATTAATGGTAAAATACCATCCACTAACGGTTACCCTTTATGCCTTTTTCTTTGGTTTCTTTTTGGTTCTACCATTTGGTTTGAACCAATTTATTGAAATAGATTTTGCAAACCTCCCTGACTTTGTTTGGCTTACAATTGTTTTTGTAACCATTGGTTCAACCTTTCTTACCTACGTGTTAAATGCTTATGCCCTAAAACATGCTAGCTCCTCTTTGGTGGGAACCTATATTTATTTGCAACCTGTTTTGGCCGCTATCATTGCTTTGGCTTTAGGTAAAGACCAATTAACTACCATTAAGTTTATAAGTATGCTAGTTGTTTTTGCTGGCGTTTATTTGGCGGCCTTTAAAAAACAAGCATAATGCTTACCTTCGCAGCTTATACAATCCTATGTTAAGATCAATGACCGGCTTTGGCTTGGCCGAAACCGATACCGAAAAGTTTAATGTAAAAGTTGAAATTAGGTCGCTTAATAGCAAGTTCTTAGACCTTAATTTAAAAATGCCTAGGCAATGGCAACACAAAGAATTAGAGCTTAGAAGAGAGTTGGGCAAGTGGATTGAAAGAGGCACTGCGCAGGTTTTTGTAAATCTGCAATACAAGTTAATGGAAGATAAAGTGAGTCCGTTAAACCAAGACGTTGCCCTTTACTATTTAAATGAAGTAAAGCAATTAAGCGATAAAAGTGGCTGGCAATCGAGCGAATTGTTAAACAATATTTTCTTGATTCCAAACATTATCCAAAACAGCGAAGAAACTCCCTCGGAGGAAGATTGGAAGCAAATTTTAGCCACAGCAGAAAAGGCATATACGCAATTTGATGGCTTTAGAAAAACAGAAGGTGGGGTTTTAGAAAAAGAACTTTTAGGCTTATGCCAGAGTATACTTGCCTCTATGGAAGCGCTTAGCCCATTTGAAGAAGAACGCATTAAAAATGTAAGAGAGCGTTTACAAAAAGAATTGCACAACTTGCAAAGTGAGATGGCAGATAAGAACAGGTTTGAACAAGAGCTTATCTACTATTTGGAGAAGCTGGATATTAGTGAAGAAAAATCTCGCTTAAGACAACATTGTGCCTATTTTGAAGAAACCTTAAACAGTGCTTCTACTGGTAAAAAACTTGGTTTTATAGCACAAGAAATGGGGAGAGAAATTAATACCATTGGCTCTAAAAGCAACCATTCTTTAATGCAACGCAAAGTTGTTGAAATGAAGGATGAATTAGAAAAGATAAAGGAACAAATTAACAACGTGTTATAGGGGTAATGGAGAAAGTAATCATATTTTGTGCGCCGAGTGGCTCTGGCAAAACTACCATTGTAAAACATTTGCTAAAAACAGAAAACCGATTAGCTTTTTCTATTAGCGCTTGTACGAGGGCAAAAAGAGCAGGTGAAGAAAATGGCAAGGATTATTATTTCATGTCGCAAGCAGAGTTTAAACAACATGTTGCTGCAGGTGATTTTTTAGAATATGAAGAAGTATATGGGGGTGTTTTTTACGGCACCTTAAAATCTGAAATTACACGCATTTGGCAAAATGGTAAGGTGGTAATTTTTGATGTAGACGTGGTAGGCGGTTTGAACCTAAAAAAATATTTTGGAGATAAGGCTTTGGGTGTATTTGTAAAACCACCCTCTGTGGCAGCCCTAGAGCATCGATTAAGATACCGTTCTACAGAAAATGAAGAAACCCTTAAAATGCGTGTAAATAAAGCCGTTCAAGAATTGGCTTATGAAGATAAATTTGAGAAAGTAATCTTAAATGAACATTTAGAAGTTGCCTTAGAACAAGCAGAAGATTTGGTTGCTACTTTTATTAATAATCACAAATGAAAATAGGTTTATTCTTTGGGTCGTTTAATCCCATACATACAGGCCATTTAATTATTGCCAATTACATGGCAGATTATTCTGGTTTAGACGAAATTTGGTTTGTTGTTTCTCCTCAAAATCCGTTTAAAGAAAGTGATGAGCTTTTAAATGAGCAAGTAAGATTAAACCTTATAAAATTGGCGATAGCTGGCGACAATAGGTTCAAAACAAGTGCTATTGAATTTTCTTTACCACGCCCATCTTACACAGAAAATACACTTAAAAATTTAAGAGCTACTTACCCAGAACATTCCTTTACTTTAATTATTGGTGGAGATAATTTAAAGAGTTTTCACATGTGGAAAAACTATGAGCAAATATTGGATCAACACGAGGTATTTGTATATGCAAGGGTAGGAATTATAGAGAAACCTTTATTGGCCAACCACCCCAAGATTAAAATGTTAGAGGTGCCACTTTTAAACATCTCCTCTACCTACATTAGAGAAACCTTACAAGCAGGCAAATCTATTCGCTACATGGTTCCAGATGCCGTAAGATTGGAAATAGAAAAGAATAAGTATTATAAATAAACGTGGTTAATTCGTAAATCTTTGCCTTCCTAGTTCAATTGCCTTTATTCTGCTTCAAAATTAACCTTAACGAAGTATCTTTAGTAAGATATGCCCAAGCCCAATTGATAAAAATTATCAATTTATTTCTTACACTTAAGATAAGCATGAGGTGCAAAAACATCCAAATTAGCCAAGCAAAATATCCTTTAAATTTAAAGAAAGGCAAATCTACTACAGCCTTATTTCGGCCTATGGTGGCCATTGAGCCAAGGTCGAGGTACTCAAACTCCTTGCCTTTAACTCCCTTAAGACTTCTTTTCAAATTAGATGCTAAATTCTTTGCTTGGTTAATGGCAACATTAGCAACCTGCGGGTGTCCTTTAGGATATTTAGGAGTTTCCATGCAGGCTATATCGCCAATGGCAAAAATATTTTGCGTGCCATTTACCTGGTTGAACCTATTTACCTTTATCCTATTACCTGGAGCTAAACTTTCTTCTGGCAACCCTTTTAAGGTATTTCCAATTACACCAGCAGCCCAAATTACAGTAGTAGAGCGCATGGTTTGACCAGTGCTTAATTCTAAAATATGCCCATCATACTTTTTAACAAAGGTTTGGGTAAGGATATGCACTCCCATCTTTTCTAAATAACGTTGAGAGGCTGTTTTAGCTAACATGCTCATGTTATTTAGCGTATGTTTACTTCCTTCTATGAGGGTAATTTTAAACTGACTAAAATCTATATTGGGATAATCTTTGGGTAGGATATGGTTCTTAATTTCTGCAAAGGCACCTGCTAACTCTACACCAGTAGGCCCTGCCCCCACAATCACTAAATTCTGAAGTTCTTCCTTATCTTCTGCATTTGCAGAAATAATAGTTTCAAAATTTTCTATAATATGGTTGCGGATGCTAATGGCATCGTAAGTGGTTTTAAGGGTAAACGCATGTTTACTAATTTCCTCATTGCCAAAAAAGTTGGTTTTACAGCCTATGGCAATGATGAGGTAATCGTAGTTAAAAGTACCAATGGTAGTTTCAATTTCATTGTGTTCTTGCCTAATAGATAGCACCTCGGTTAATCTAATTTGTATATTGGGCTTCCTTTTAAAAATGTTTCGCAGGGGAAAAGAAATACTCGCGGGCTCTAATTGTGAGGTTGCCACTTGGTAAAATAGTGGTTGAAATTGGTGGTGGTTAATTTTATCGATTAAGAGCACCTCAAAAAGAGATTCGTCTAATGTTTTTATCAGTTGAACGCCTGCAAAACCGCCACCAATAACAATCACTTTCTTTTTCATGGGTTGGAAATAATATTCCGAAATGAATTCGAAGGTAAGGTAGAAAAGCGAAATACAAGTTTGGGTAAAAAAAAATCGGACTACTCAAAACTTGAATAGTCCGATTGTACCCGGGGCGGGACTTGAACCCGCACGTCTTTAAAGGACACAGGATTTTAAGTCCTGCGTGTCTACCAGTTCCACCACCCGGGCAGCAATTATTCAAAGAAAAAAGTTACAGAAGCTCTGTAACTTTTTAGAGCGAGAGACGAGGCTCGAACCCGCGACCTCAACCTTGGCAAGGTTGCGCTCTACCAACTGAGCTACTCTCGCATTTCCCTTTTGGGGAGTGCAAAGATATAAAGTAGTTGCGCTTATGCAAATACTCCTTAAAAAATCTTTTAGTTTTTATACTTACAAGCTGATTTACAAAGGAAAATTTGAATAAATGCAAGATCTAATCAAAAAAGAGTTTACACAGTCATCTTTAAACACTCGTACTTAATTAGCATTTTGTAATTAAAATAACCGATTAGGCAAATTTTAATCAGTTTATTAATATGTTTGAAGACAGAACTAATCATATAAATAATTAACACATTTTTGATATGTTGTCAATTTTAACAATAATATTACAGTTTTAAAACTAAATTGAACTATAAATATTAAAATAGTATTAAATTTGCATCTGGGTTCTACATAAAATATTGCGATTATGAAAAAAACATATTTAAAACTTCACCTACTTTTTGGCTTATTACTGTCAATTACCAGCCAATTGGCAATTGGGCAAATTTCTGTAACCACCACCAACACCTTTTTAAATAACAATGGCAGTGGCACAGTAACTTTCAATTTGCAAAACACCAATAATTTCCCAATTATCATTCAAGAGTTTCATGGGGTTATTGGAACCACAGCCAATGTTCCAGTAGAAGTTTACTTCAACAATACGCCATTATCTGGGGCACCAGCAGCTTTTACCACAATTAATGGTTGGAATTTAGTGGCGTCTGGCACTGTTGCTGCAGTTACCAATACAACTACCACCGTTACCCAACCCTTTTTAACAGGATTGAGCTTATTAGTACCGGCCAATACAACCTTAGGAGTAGCCGTATTTGCAACCAGTCAGCGTTATTTTACACATCCTGGTCCGGTTACCATAGATTCGGCAGCAGGGGTTAGAATTATTACTGGAACTAATATTGGCTATGGAGGCAATACCCCACCCACTGCACCAACAATAAATTCAAGAGGTTGGATTGGAACAATTAGATTTATTCCTGCTATCCCTTGCAGTGGAACACCAATTGCAGGAAATGCAACCAGCAACAGAGCTGTGGCCTGCAGCGCCCAAAGTTTTCTATTAAGTTTGGCAAATGACTCTATCAGACAAAACTTGGGTTACCAATGGTTAACATCTACAAGCGGTTTACCAGGAACTTATACCCCATTACCAAACGATACCTTAAGAACGGTTACCGAAACCCAAACCATTAGTCGTTTTTACCGTTGTGTGGTAAATTGCGGAACTAACAGAGATACCTCTACTGAAGTATTTGTTACAACGCCAGTGGGCGCATTAAGTGGCACCTTTACTATCAATCCAGCTTTACCATTAAGTGCCACCAATTATTATTCATTAAGAGATTTGTCGACCACCTTAAGTTGTGTGGGAGTATCTGGACCAGTTACTATCAACTTTGCACCAGGCATCGGTACCTTAAACGAAAATGTTAATTTTGGAATAATAGCAGGCGCAAGCGCCACAAATACAATAACTATCAATGGTAACGGAAATACCATAAGCGCAGGTTCTTCTCCAATTGTAACCTTTGCGGGAACTAGGTTTGTAACTTGGGACAGTTTAAATATTTTAGGGGCGGGTTCATTTGCAGGTTTTGGGGTGCACTTAGGGAATAATTCCCAGTTTATAACCATAAGGCGCAGCACCATAGATGTAGGTTTAACTTCAACTGCAACGTCTAACGCAGGAATTGTAGCTTCTGGAAATACGGCCACTGCAACAACTGCTGGAAGCAATGCTCAAAATATTAGTATTTTGAATAATAGAATTATTGGTGGGTATTATTCAATTTGCTTGATTGGAAATGCAAGTTATTTAAATAATACAGGTCATATTATTGCTAATAACAGCCTTACAAATTTTCATTTATATGGTGTGTACTTAGCAAATTCTGATACGGTATCAATTTTAAACAATTCCTTTAGCAGATTGAATAGGCCATCTTTCACTACATTTTATGGCATTTATGGAACAACTACTAGAAATACTCAAGTTATAGGTAATAAAATAAGTGATTCTGGGCCTGGAACTTATACCGCTTATCCTATATGGTTTGCTACCTCGGTAAATAACCCAGGATTTGAAACCCGTATTATTAACAATGCCATTTGGAATATAACAACAACAGGTACTTACTATGGCATTTACCATTCTACTAGTTCAACTAATGTAATAATTGCAAACAACACTATTCACGATAATGCGTCGGGAACAACAGGAGTAAGAAGAAACTTGTTCATTGCCATTGCACCTACAAATGTTATTGTTAGAAATAATATTTTCAGTAGCACTGCTTCTGGCTCTGGGGCAAAGCATTTAGTTTATATTACAACCACTTCAACAACTTATACATCTAATAATAATGTTTATTTTATGGGAGCTTCTGGCGGCACCAATAGTCTTGGCTATTGGACGGCAAACCGCACAGATCTTGCTGCATGGAGAACTGCATCTTCACAAGATAGCGCCTCTGTTT
>VEQB01000445.1 GCA_018883485.1 Bacteroidota bacterium | reverse complement strand
GAATTACAAAGGATGGGTTTATAAGCAAAATGATTAATAGTGTAATTAAAAAGCCTCAACTGCAAAGCGGGAACCTAAAAATTATGGATTTTTAAAACATTTTAGAATTACAGCTATTAGGTAAAACACACATTTTACTTAATAGCTTTTTTAAATATTTTTATAGATTTTTCAATAGAATTTGATGTATATAAATAGTAGTATTTAGTTTTTATCATAGCATAGTAAGTGCTTATTCCATTAATTTTAATATTTAATTTGAATATACCATAAAAATTGCAAATGCTTTTTGTATTTGCATAATATTAAATCCATACCATACCCAAATACAATTGATGCTGATTATTATCACCAGTAACATTTTATTAAGCATTTTATAAAACATCTATAAGTTAATTTCAAATTAACACCTATGTAATGCTTAAAAAACCATTACGAAGGTGTCCGATTTTTACAATATTAAGTTTTTTAAATAAAATACATTTGAAGCAAAAAAAACAGAATTTACAAAGATACCAATGGGAAAGTGTATGGGTAAGCAATGGTTTTGGATGAAATGAAGAGGGGGGTATTTTAAAAGATTACGGTTTAAAAATAAATTTATGAAAAAAATAATTTATTCGCTACTTCTTCTTTGCTCCATTATGAGTTCTCTCAATGCGCAAGTTCTAAAAAGAAAATATTCAAATGGGTTTCGTTACAAAATGTTAACGAGTGAAATAAAGGAAGAAAAATCTTTTAATGGTGACCAAGGAGTTTTTGTTGAAGGCGTTCTTCCAAACTCAACTTCAGAAAGTGCTGGAATAAAAGAAGGAGATATTATTGTAGAAATCAACGGCACTGCTATAGCTGATGTAAGCACATTTACCAGTCCACCATTATCTGAAATAACTGAGGGTAATCTTGTTGCATATAAAGTTTGGAGAAATAAAGCTTTTGTTCATTTAAAAACAATTGCAAAAGTAAAAGTAAGTAAAACTAAACAAGGTATTAATTATGAATATGGTGAAATTAAAACATCATTTGGTTATTTAAGAACCTTACTCTCAAAACCGGTTAGTGCTTCGGGTAAATTACCAGCTATCCTTTTTATTCAAGGAAATATGTGCGAATCGGTGATTGAAGTACCAGAAAAAGACCCTTATGAACAATTTTGCAACGAAATGACATTGCAAGGTTATGCCGTTATGAGAATTGACAAACCAGGTGCAGGGGATAGTGAGGGGAAATTTACTACATGTAGTCAAATGAGTTTTAATCAAGAAATTGAGCAATTTCAAATAGGGTTAGCATCTTTAATAAAAAACAACACCATCGATTCGAAAAAAATCTACCTCTTTGGACACAGTATGGGCGGTATGATAACACCAATACTTGCAAGCACCAATCCTGCTGTTAAGGGTGCAATGGTTTATGGCACATTAACTACAAATTTTGGAAGCTATTATCCCGAAATTATAAACAGAAGCTTGTTACAATCAGGAAATAGTGCAGAAGTAGCTTTAGAATATAAAAATTACACTAAAGAAGTTACCACATCATTATTTGAAGAGAATAAAACACCTCAGCAAATAATTAAAGATAAACCGGAATACAAACCCGTGCTAGAACAGATTTTAGGATGGGATGAAAAAGACAATACCATTTTGTATAGATCTTTACCGTTTAATAGGGAACTAAATAAGATAGACCCTAAAAAGTACTGGGAAAAAGTAACATGTCCAATCCTTACCATATATGGAACTTCAGATTTTGAGGCCATTGATAAAGAGTATGCAACCGCTATGCTTGGTTGGACAAACGCAAAAAATACCAAGTACTCTAAGGCAATTATTTTAGAAAATACCGATCATGCATTTGCCTTAGTAGGTTCTATGCAGGAAGGGTTTAAGCTTAAGCATTCAGGCAACTATGCCCAAATTATGCAAGATAAATTTAACCCATTAGTAGTGACTAAAACTGCTGAATGGTTGGCATCATTTTAAAATAAAATTTAATTCTAAATAAATCAATAATCTTTAAATTCAATTTATGAAAAAATCATTTTTAACACTCGCGTTACTTTGTTGTACAATAAACAACATTAGTAGCTCAAGACATTACACCATCAAAAAATAAGTTTGGAGCTACATTATCT
>VEQB01000444.1 GCA_018883485.1 Bacteroidota bacterium | reverse complement strand
TTTTCCAAACCACCAATGCGGTGTTCTAAACCTTTTGTACCAGGAATAGCCCAAGGGCGGCCTAATTTTTCATCGCGTAGATAAGGCATAAAAGGTTCATCACCTTTGTTTCTTGCTTCGGCAAACTTCACTTTAATATCCTGCAAATCTGCTGATGCAGGAAATTTCCAAGGCTCTGCACCATTGGCAATGTATCCATCACTTAAGAAAAACACAGGAATCATATGTTCTAAAGAAATACGGCAAGCTTCATAAGCCATATTAAAGCAATCTGCTGGAGATTGAGCAGCTACAATAACCACAGGACATTCTCCATTTCTGCCATAAAAAGATTGTAATAAATCTGCTTGCTCTGTTTTTGTTGGCAAACCTGTGCTTGGGCCTGCGCGCTGCACGTTAACAATTACTAAGGGCAATTCTAACATAGTAGCCAAACCAATAGCTTCCGTTTTAAGAGCAATACCAGGACCAGAAGACCCTGTAACACCTAGGTTTCCGCCAAACGAAGCGCCAATAGCCGAGCAAACACCAGCAATTTCATCTTCTGCTTGATAGGTCTTTATATCAAAATTCTTGTACTTGCTTAATTCATGCAAAATATCTGAGGCAGGTGTAATTGGGTAGGTTCCGTAAAATAGGGGTAATCCCGACTTAACAGAAGCCGCAATTAACCCATAAGCGGCTGCTTGGTTTCCCATGATACTGCGGTAAACACCCGCATCCATTTGTGCAGGAGCTACATTAAAGCGATTGGCAAACATTTCTGTTGTTTCGCCATAATTCCAACCTGCAGTTAATACTTTAATGTTTGCGTTCATTACCGCCTCATTCTTCTTAAATTTACTTTTAATAAATTCAAGTGTATTATCCATACTTCGGTGGTACATCCAATAAATAAGACCAAGCACAAACATGTTTTTGCAACGGTCTATTTCCTTAGTACCTAAGCCACTATCGGCTAATGCAGTCCTTGTAATTTTTGTAACATCAATTAACTTTACATCATAATCACTCAAAGAACCATCTGTTAACGGATTTTCAGCTTCTGGTACATTTGCCAAACGTAAATTTTTAGCATCAAAACCATCAGAATTTACAATAATTACCCCACCCTTTTTAAGTCCACGTAAGTTAACTTTTAAAGCGGCAACATTCATGGCCACTAGCACATCGCTGTGGTCGCCAGGTGTATGTATGCGTGTTGAACCAAAATGTATTTGAAAGCCAGAAACGCCGGCAAGCGTGCCTTGTGGGGCGCGTATCTCTGCAGGAAAATCTGGGAAAGTGGCAATATCATTACCAAAAAGCGCTGTTGCATTGGTAAATTGGGTGCCGGTAAGTTGCATACCATCTCCAGAATCTCCCGCAAAGCGAATTACAACCGAGTCTAAATCTTTATCTGTTTGGGCCGTCATTGGTTAAGATTTTATTATTTAACAATTAACTGTTAGCTTAAGTTTACGAAGCTATGAATTTCCTAAATAAATACAAGCGTAAAGAATTGCAGGGTATTGAAACAAAGGAAATGATAAAAATCATGTTAAAACAATTTATCAAAGTGGTATACATATAACATTTAACAACTTAAATACAATAGTCAAAAGAACTTATGGGGATAGTTTTGAACCTAAAAATAATTAAAAAAAGTGGTTTTGGGATTAGTAAACAAAACGCTTTATGTGTTGTTTAATAGAGTAACATAACAACAATGTCGACTATTTTCTTAAAAGCCCGCTGGGAAAACCTTGTAATGGCCAATTATGAGGTAAAACCAGATATGCTAAAAACATACTTACCCAAAGGTTTAGAAATAGACTTGTTTGAAGGAAAAGCCTATGTTAGTCTGGTTGGCTTCATGTTTAAAAATACAAATCTCTTTAATTTACCTATTCCATTCTTAGGTACTTTTGAAGAAATTAACCTGCGATTTTATGTAAAAAGAACCGAAGGTGACACCATCAAAAGGGGTGTAGTATTTATTAATGAAACAGTTCCCTATAAGCCTGTTGCCTGGCTAGCTAACAAATTGTACAAAGAACATTATATTGCTATTCCTACCAAAAATAAGATAAGTATTTTACCTCAAATAAAGCGTATAAGGTACGATTGGAAAATTAACCAAAACTGGAATGACATTAAGGTAGAAGCCTCTAATTATAAAGAAGCAATGTTAACGG
>VEQB01000066.1 GCA_018883485.1 Bacteroidota bacterium | reverse complement strand
ATTGTATAAGATCTAAAGCTTTTTCTCCCTTAAGCAAAAACTCGCCCATGTGGCTCACATCAAAAACACCCGCACTATTTCTTACGGCATTGTGTTCTTGGATTAAATTTTGATAAAGAACTGGCATATTATATCCAGCAAACTCAATCATTTTTGCGCCTAAGGCAACGTGAAGATCGTTAAGTGCTACGTATTTCATGTATTTGTATTTATGGGTTCAAATTAAAGTAAATCTTTATAATATTTTAAATCCTTCTTGTATCAAACCAATCTTTGCGCTTCGGAACCTTTAAATCTTGCAGGGTTGGCGATTTCACCTGAATGTTAAAAATGAAGTATTGGGTACCAAAGGCAGAGAGCGGGGTCCAAGAGAAGGTAAATTGCCAGCAATGTAAATCTCTGCGTAAGTCAATTCCTAAGTGAGAAATCTTATTCAATCTAAAATCGTAGCCAGAATTAAAATTAAAAAACCAATTTTTAGTTGGATTAAACATGCCATTAAATGAAAGGGTTTGAACAAAGGGTTCTAGGTTTGGATTTAATAGATTGTTATGGTCGTAGTTAATGGTATAACTTAAGTTTAAAGACCAGTCTGGTTTGTATTCCAAGAAATTTTGGGATTCCATTTCTTTCTTTCGTGCCTCCAATTTTGCTTGTTTATTTTTGTTAAACATTTGTGGGTTTAAGCTAGCAGTAATACCCATATTGGCATTGGTAATTTTACCTAACTTTTTCTCAGTACCTGCATAAAAAACATTCACTCTTTGGTAAAATTGCGAGCCACTTTCGGTGGTTATCAATCGGTTTACATAAGGGTCTAAGGTTGCCCCACCAACTAAACTTATATTCTTAAAAAGTGTGGTACGCCAGCTAATAGGAATGGTGCTTAGTTTTAATGAGTCGGCAAAAATATTGTAAGAGCCACTCAGCCTTAAACTTTCAAAGATTTTTATTTTCTCTACTTTTTCGGCAGTGTCTTTTCCTTTTTTCCATTTCATTTCAAAGTTATTGTCTAAGCCAAAGTTTATGTTTCCTTGTCTGCCTCTAGACGGGCTACCAAATAAGGAACCTTCAAAGCGGCTGTATTCTTGCGTTCTTCCGGCAGAATCTATTTGTACTCTTTCAAAATAGCCATACCTTGGATTTCCAAAGTCTGGGGTATAGCTAAAGCTAAGGTCTGGATTAGCTACATGCCTTATGGCCATTAAACGTGCGCGTTTAAATTGAAGGGTTCCATAAAAGCGGGTATTTAAACCAGCCCTAAAAGAGTATTGGTTGAACCTATCGAAGCCGCTGTTATAGCTATTTACGGCTCTTTGGCTAATTGAGTCATAATTCTTTTCAAGGGTTTTAAAGGTCCATACTTCATTATAATCTGCACCAACAGAAAAGGTATAATATTTAAAAAGGTTAAAGGAGTTTTGCAAGCTCATATTATGCCTAAATCCATTTCTCATGGTGCTATCAAAGTAGGCCTTTTGTTCTGTAGAATTTCTAGGTTTAAATAGGAGGGTGTCTTTTGTGGTCAATATGTTTTGAAAGGCACCTGTATAGTTAATGCTGGTTTTCTCATACCATTTTTCTGCTGTTGGTTTCCATTTAGGCTTAAAGGGTTGAAAGGAAGGTACAGAGAAAGTTAAATCTGGTAAAGTGGCGCTCATATCTCTTGTGGCAAGGTTCTGTGAGGCTCTAGCAGAAGCGCCCAAATTATATTTCCCTTTGCCAAATGAACGGTTATAATTTACCGAAGAGTTTATATTATTTTGAAAAGCCGTATTAGCACTTGTATTATAGGTATTGAATGCGAGGTATTGGTTGCCTACTAAATTAACATCTGCTCTAAAGCTTGTTCCAGGTTTGGCTTTAGCGTCTAGGCCGTGGGTCCAACGAATATTAAAGGTATTAAACTCCTCAAAGTTTCTGTCTTCTGGTAAGCCATTTTTATTGTAAGCATAATTAGCACTAAGGTTACCATTATATTTATAACGGTTGTTATAGTTGCTTCTAAAGCCTAATTGCCAACTCCCATTGGTAAATATATCTCCAATTAAGGCTAGGTCAAATTTAGACCCCAAGCCAAAGTAGTAACCTCCCTGCCTTAAGAAGTAGCCCCTTCCTAAAGCATTACCATAAGACGGAATAATGATGCCGCTTTGTTGGCCACTTTTGAGAGGAAAAATGCCAAAAGGAACTACAAGAGGGGTTGGCATACCCAAGATGTTTAGGTTTGCAGGCCCGGTAATTACTTTATTGTTAGGAATAACCTTGAGCTTCTTGGCTGTAATGCTAAAGTGAGGATGGTCTTCACTACAAGTAGTATAATAACTATCTCTAATATAAAAGTTATTAAACTCATCGCGCTTTACTTTCTTGCCTTGAATAAAACCGTCTCCTTCTTGTGTTCTAAACATGCGCATAAGCCCTCGTTTGGTTTCATAGTTAAATGTAACCTCCTCTAATTTGTATTCGTCTGAGCCTTGTTTAAACACAGGTGTATTAATTAGAGAGCCTATTGAGTCTTTCTCTCCAGTGGCATTAATCAATTTTGTTCCAAGATTAATTTGAATCCGAGCGGCCTTCATATCATACTCATCGTAAACTATGGCAGCATCTTTATAAAGACTTGCTGTTTTAGTATCTGCATCGTACACAATAGAATCTTTGGCGTTGTATTTAATTTTATTCGTAATAGCAGATTTGGTATAAGGTAGGTAGTTAGAATCTTGTGAAAGTGAGTCTTGAACCAATATTAAGCTTGTTTTTGCAGTATCTGAAAAAACATAATTAGTTGAAAAGCAATTATTTGAATTAGTTAGGCTTATTTTAATTGCGGTAATTTTGTTTAAGTTGCATAATTTCGTATTGAAATTAAAACCAATAACATACATAGGAAAAGCGCCAATCAGAATTGTGAAAAAGGTATATAGCATCTTTCTCAAAACTATAAGACGTAAAACCGATAGATATGAAAGTAGATTATTCAATGTTGATTGCAAAGCTAAATAAAGTAGTGAATATTCCGAATTGGGAAAAAGTTGTGCCATTTCTGGCCATATTGATTCTTATTGCGGCCAACCCGCCTGCTGGCACTAAAAAAATTTATAAGAAAGAAATAAATCTTATTGTTATTGATGCAGGTCATGGTGGCCATGATCCAGGTTGTATGAATGGGGGTGTTAAGGAAAAGGAGGTTACTCTTGCTTTGGCTTTAGCACTTGGAAGTAAAATTAAAGAGCAAATGCCTGATGTGAAAATAATCTATACACGTTCTTCAGATAAGTTTGTAGAACTATGGGAAAGATCAGCAATTGCCAATAAGAATAATGCAGATTTATTTATTTCACTACATTGTAATTCAACAAAAAATCCAACCGTTCATGGTACAGAAACCTTTGCAATGGGTTTACACAAGGCCGAAGATAATCTAGAAGTTGCTAAGCGTGAGAACAGTGTATTATTAATAGAAGAGAATTATCTGCAGCGTTATGATGGTTTTGATCCAAATACGCCTGAATCACATATTTATTTTTCTCTATTTCAAAACGCCTACATGGACCAAAGCATTCGATTGGCGGCAAAAGTTGAAAATCAAATTTCAAAGGGTATTAATCGTGCAAGCAGAGGGGTTAAACAAGCTGGTTTTGTGGTTCTTTGGAAATCGGGTATGCCAAGTATTTTGGTTGAATCTGGCTTTATTAGTAATAAAGACGACCGCGAATATTTAAGTAGTGAAAAAGGTGTGGATGAAATGGCAACTGCAATGTCTACTGCTATTTACGAGTATAAAAAGTCGTTTGAAGCAACTGCCGCTGAACGATAATTAGAAAAGGAGTGTTATTTTCCTATTTTTGTTCAAAAGAACTTGTTTTGAAAATCAACAGAGAAGCAAAAATTGGATTATTCGCAGCCTTATCTTTGGCCGCACTTTATTTTGGATATAATTTTCTTCGTGGTAAGAAGATTTTTTCTCCACTCGGCACCTATTACGTGGTGTATAATAAAATTGATGGGATTGTTAAATCTACCCCCATATACTTTAAAGGATTGAAAGTGGGTCAGGTAGAACGCTTAGATTTGTTTAGAACCGATTCTGCTAACCAAATATTGGTGACACTAAGCATTGATAAAAAAATTCAATTGAGTCAAACCTCAGAAGCTCGCATTGTTAGCATGGATTTATTAGGAGGAAAGGCAATTTCTTTATTGGTGCCGTCGTTGGTTGATCCAATCAGACCTGGCGATACTTTAGTTGGAAGTATAGAAAGTACCTTGTCTGCTTCCATTTCCGAAATGATTGGGCCTGTAAAAGATAAGACAGAAAATGTATTGGTTTCGTTAAACAATGTTTTAGGTGAACTAGAACGTGTTTTAGATAAAGGTGGGTCGCAAAATCTAATTGCTGGGGTTTCTGATTTGGCGGCTGTAATGAAAAATTTGGAAGGATTAACAGCAACTCTTAATCGTTTAATGAAATCACAAGAAGGTAATTTGGGTCAAACCGGCGAAAATATGGCGGCCATTTCTACCAACTTGAGAAAGAGTAATCAAGAGATTTCTGCCACCATTAAAAATATGCAACAAGTAAGTGATTCACTTGCTGGAGCGCCATTAAAATCAACTATTGAGCAACTTAATAAAACAAGTTTAGAGTTGGCTGCTATCACCAAAAAAATAAATGATGGCGAAGGTACAGCTGGCAAAATGGTAAATGATGCCGAGTTGTACAATAACCTTAATAAAACAACCTTAGAGCTTAATGCTTTGCTAAAAGATTTACGCGAGAACCCAAAGCGCTATGTAAATGTTAGCGTGTTTGGTGGTAAAGAAAAATCAAAAAAATAGCCACAGTACTATCGTAAGATAATTCTTTTAAATCCTTTATCTGCTTTAAATTTTACTGTTCCCACTGCAAAGTGCCTTTCATTTAAGGCAATGCTCTTTCCATCTATTACTACTTCTTTGCAATGGAAAGGTAACCCATGGAAAACAACTTTAAAGTTTTTAAGCGGAGAATCATAGTTGCCTTCTTCTAAAATTCGGGTCAAAATAAGATTCTTACTATTTCCCGAAACATAAAAACGGTTGTGGTTAAAGATGCCCGCTTTGTAACCATAATTATCTCCAGCATCTTCGTATAGTACGCTTAAAACATTTTGTTCTTTGGTATAATACACGTTCAGGGTTATCTCATGGATTTCAAATTCGCCCACAAATTGCATCTTGGGATAGTGCGGAATAACAGCTCCTGCTCTAATAAAAACAGGAATTCTGTCTATAGGACAAGTAACTTTATATTCTTTTCCGCCTTTGAATTCTGTATCGTTCCATAAATGATACCAATGGCCTCTTGGAATATAAACAACTCTTTCATTGGTTCCTGGATGTAATACTGGACAAATTAATAAATGATCTCCAAAGCAATATTCATCCATCCTGTCGCGGGTTTCTGGATCGGTTTGATCCAAAAAACTAAGTGGCTTAATAATAGGTGTGCCATAGGTACTGTGTTGCCAAAAGGCAGTATAGAAATAAGGCAATAGCTGATATCTTAAATGAATAAACTTTTTAATAATAAACTCATATTTACTACCAAAACTCCAAGGTTCTTGATTAAACTGAGTTTCGTTGCCTGCGCTATGTGTTCTAAAAAATGTATGAAAAGTAGCCAATTGAATCCAGCGGGTATACAACTCACCATCTGGTTCACCAATAAACCCACCTACATCGCTACCGGCAAAAGAAACACCCGAAATGGCTAAACGTTGACATTGTATATTGGCCAACCATAAGTGTTCCCAACTAGCAGTGTTATCGCCTGTCCACACACTAGAATAGCGCTGCAAACCACTATAGCCAGAACGTGTTATTACAAAAGGCCTATTGGGCATCAAGAATTTTTTAAGTCCGTTATAAGTAGCACGCGCCATTTGCATGCCATATACATTATGTCCTTTTCTATGACTACATGGGTTGCCATCAAAATCGTGGCGCACATCTTCTGGGAAGGTACCAATTTCAAAAACTGCAGGTTCGTTCATGTCGTTCCAAACCCCTTTAACACCAGCTTCTACCAAACCATTAAACAATGAGCTCCACCACTCCCTCACTTGTGGGTTTGTATAATCAGGGAAGTGACATTTGCCTGGCCAAACATCACCTTCCATTAGGGTTCCATCTGCCCTTTTACAGAAATAATCGTTTTGTATACCTTGCTGCCAAACATCATAATCCTTATCTATCTTGATGCCCGGATCTATAATAACAACAGTTTTAAATCCTTTCTTACTTAAATCACTTAATAAACCTTTTGGATCAGGAAAGTACTCTTTACTCCAAGTAAAGCACCTAAAACCTTCCATATAATCAATGTCGAGATAAATTACATCACAAGGGATTTTGCGTGCCCTAAATTCATCTGTAATTTCTCGTACTTTACTATCGGGGTAATAACTCCACTTGCATTGGTGGTAGCCTAAAGCCCATAAAGGAGGTAGTTCGTGGGTACCTGTTAACGATGCATATTGCTCAACTACATTATTGAGCTGTGGGCCATAAATAAAATAGTAATTCATTTCACCACCTCTAGCCCAAAAACTACACACATCGTTTTGTTCTTTTCCAAAATCAAAGATGGTTCTGAAAGTATTGTCGAAAAAAACACCATATCCATGTTTACCTTGGCCATGTAGACCCATGTAAAATGGAATGTTCTTGTATAAGGGATCGGTATCTTTACCATAACCATATACATCTGTGCCATAATTTTCAAAATATTTACCCCTAACATTTAACTCAGTTGGCTTATCGCCCATTCCGTAAAAGGATTCATCTGGCTGAATTTTTTTACTACAATAATTTATTTTACCTCCTTTAAGTAAATAATGTTGCCAATGAAATCCTAACTCATCTTCCAAAATAACCTCTTGGTCTTTGTTCATTAAAGTAATGCTTAAATTGGCTTTGTAGATGCGGCAAATTACCTTAGCAGTTTCAATTTCGTAAAAATCATTGTGTTCTTTAAACTCTAATGAAATTAACTTTATTCGAAAATATTTGCTCACTGCATACGAAAAGTCTTTCTGAAAAAAACCATCAGCGGCATACCTGAAACGAAGGATGCTATCTGTGTTTATTTTAACTTCTAAAATGGTTTCCTCTGTATAAAAGTAAAAAAAGTTTCCTTCTTTTTTATAAGCGTTAATTTTGCCCGGGTAGTATTTACTAGAATATTTCGACTTGCTTTCGGTGATTTGCATTTGTGTTAAATGGTTTTAGCAAATGTGCTTTTTTGAATAAGCGCAAAATAACTATTGCAGGTTAAATTAATAGCAATTAATCACTAAAATTTTAAAGCAGTCCCTTAAATTGCAAAGGCAATGGTTTATGAAAAAAGCAATTTAATGAAGGGAGCCAAAAAAAAGATTCTCATGTTTGGGTGGGAATTTCCCCCTGTTATATCGGGTGGTTTAGGCGTTGCCACATTGGGCTTATGCAAAGCCTTGGCCCCTTTGGCCTATGTGCAGATGGTTATTCCAAGAAGTGTTCCTGGCTTTTCTATTCCTAACATTAATTTAATAGGCTTAAATAATTTTACACAAGCACAGCTCGACGAATTATTTTCCCATGCAGTTACTTATGATTACCAAAGTTACATAGGCGGAGCGGTTTTGGGTTTTGGTCCTTATACCAAAGTACCTTTCCAAGAGAGGGTGGAGGAGCAATTTTTTACCAATTTTTTTGAACCTATAAAACCTTTTGAGATTGAAGAACTGTATGCAGGTGATGTGTTAAAGAAGGTTATGGAGTTTGCAAGAATTGCAGTTCAGTATGGTTTACGCCAAGAGTTTGATATAATTCATGCCCACGATTGGATGACATTTTTACCCGCTATGGAGTTAAAACGGTTAACAGGTAAACCCATGGTTTTGCATGTACATTCAACAGAGTATGATAGATCTGGCCCGCAATGTAAAAACTGGGTTTACCAATTGGAAAAAAGAGGCATGCACATGGCAGATTTTGTGATACCCGTTAGTTATTATACAGGCAGCATTTGCGCGCAACATTATGGGGTGCCAGCCGCTAAGATTATGCCAGTTCACAATGGTGTTGAACCTATTGTTCTTGCCGTAAAAGAAAAGCCTTTTAAAGAAAAGGTTGTTTTATTTTTTGGAAGAATAACCATGCAAAAGGGGCCTGAGGTATTTGTAGAAGCGGCCAAGATTGTGTTGCAAAAAATGCCCAATGTAAGATTTGTTATGGCCGGAAATGGCGATCAATTAAACGCGATGATTGAATTGAGCGCACGTTATGGTTTGGGAGATAGGTTTTCATTTACGGGTTTCCTAAGCAAACAAAGTTTAAATGAGCTTTTGGCAATTGCAGATGTGTATTGCATGCCTAGTGTTAGCGAGCCCTTTGGCTTAAGTGCTGTAGAAGCAGTTCAATACCATATTCCTACTATTATCTCTAAAACTTCTGGGGTAGCCGAAGTGCTAAATGGGTCGCTAAATTTTGATGTGAATGATACTGAAAAATTTGCCCAATGCATTATTGCTGCCCTCAACTACCAAGGATTAAAAGAAAGCATTGTAAAGAGCAATGCAGAAAGCTTAAAAACCATTACTTGGGAACATTGTGCAAAGGAAGTGATGAAGGTGTATGGGATGCTTTCCTAGATAAGCTTAGGAACTAGTGAATTGCTTTCTTGTTTCGGAATTAAAATTTTTCAATTTGCTTTTAACCAGTTAATTAGTATATTCGATTATCTAAATATTAATGCACATGAAAACCCCAAATTACATTAAAGGTCCGATCGCACTTGCAATTTTTCTTTTAACAAGTTTTAAAGGGTTTAGTCAATCCCCACCCCCTTCACCGTTATCAAATCCTCTGAAGGTTGTAAATGAGCAGTTGCGTGGCATTTTTACGCCGCTTTCAAGACCTTCTCCTTCACTTGATTATTTGTATGATATGACTGGGCATGTAACGGACTCAAAGTACTGGACAAATTTTTCCTCAGATACCAGTAATTCAGAAAACTGGTATAGGCTATATTGGGAACAGTTTTATATGGCCTACGACACAACGGCACTGCAAAGTGATGAAACTATTTATGAGAGCATAATGGATTTTGGCCCGGATACAGTTCCGTTTGGAATATTAGATGTTTCTTATTATAAATTAGTGGATAATGCGTTAACCACCAATCTCTACTTTGAATTTGACACCCTCAATGATTTGCTTTCGGATAAGGTAAATAGGGCAAATGAACCTTATACGCGGGCAAATATTTTTACGGCAGCACCCTTATATCATGTTGCAAAATATGGAAAAATTACCTGGGTTATAACTCCGTCCTTTATTTTCAAGGACGGAATTAATTCGGTGTTTTATAATCTGTCTTCCTACCAATTAACCATTGATTTTGGTGATGGGAACGGGCCACAACTTTTTGATCCAACGGTTACCACATACC
>VEQB01000443.1 GCA_018883485.1 Bacteroidota bacterium | reverse complement strand
GGAATATCCTTCTAAGTTAACTCCACCGCTAGCAGAAATATTGTTGTGACAAGAAACGCAGTAAGTATTGATAACAGGGCTAACTTGCTTGGTATAGGTAACAGCAATGGTATCGCAGGCAGCTGCGTTACAATTAATATTTTTAGCCCCTTGGTTAATCCATTTAGCAATTAAATCTATTTGCGCTTTAGAAAGCCTCTGCATGGGTGGGCGAGGCATTACCTTATCTGGATTACTAGTTATCAGAACCTCATACGCCTTACTATCATTTGGATCATTAGGTTTAATTTCGCCTGTAGCCATTATATTTTGATAGTTATTTAATACCACATTATCTTCTGCTGAGGCAGGATCATGGCAACCACTCATGGCACAATTAGCAGTAAAAATGGGTAAGATATCTCTTTCAAAATAAACAATGTTAGAATCACAAGGATTATTGGTGCCATTATTACCCCCATTGTTCGATGTATCTTTTAAATTAGGCTCATGCTTACATGCATTCACTAAAACAAATAACATTACAAATAGGCTACCCATTACAACTAATTTTTTCATTTTACTTTCCTCCTCTTCCAAATTCGCTGGCAGATATAAATGTATCTAATTCGGCACAACCAGAATTACCTAATTCGTTTTTATTGCCTTCCCACAAAGCCTTTCCCTGGTAAATAAACACAATGTGATCTCCCATATCAAAAACACTTTTTATGTCATGAGAATTGATAATTGTTGTGATATTATACTCTTCGGTAATTTCTAAAATCAATTCATCTATCACACGGGAAGTTATAGGATCAAGACCACTATTGGGTTCATCGCAAAAAAGATATTTTGGATTTAATGCAATGGCACGTGCAATACCTACGCGTTTCTTCATTCCCCCACTTAAACTAGAAGGAAAAAGGTGATTCGAATTTTCCAACCTCACACGTTTCAAGCAAAAATTAACTCTTTCAACTATTTCCGCTTCCTTCATATTGGTAAACATTCTTAACGGAAAAGCTATATTTTCTTGAACCGATAAAGAATCGAATAAGGCTCCCCCTTGAAACAACATCCCTATTTCTTCACGCAATTTTTTCTTTTCGTAGTAGTCTAATTTTAGAAAATCACGGTTATCAAAACTAATGCTCCCATGTTCTGGGGTGAGCAAACCCACCATACATTTCATAAGTACACTTTTACCACCACCACTTGCACCTATTACATAACTGCACTTACTTGGTTCAAACCTTGCAGAAACCTTATCTAATACTCTTTTACTGCCAAAGTCTTTAATAATACTACCCACTTCTATCATTACTTATATAACATTAATTGGGTTAGGATATAGTCAAAAAAGATAATTGCAATGCAGCTTTGCACAACTGCCTTGGTGCTTGCAGAGCCCACTTCTAGGGCACCACCCTCTGTTTGAAATCCATGGTAGGCAGAAATGGTAGCAATTAAGAATGCGGATGTGAGTGCTTTGGTTAAAGCATGCGTTACATAAAATCCATCAAACGATTCTCTTAGGCCAGCAACATACATATCCACGGTAACCATTTCTGTAAAATAACAAGAAATTGCGCCACCTAAATTAGACAAAAACATACTGTAAATAACTAAAGCAGGAATGGCAATAATTGCCGCTAAAACCTTTGGCAACACCACAAAATTTGCTGAGTTTAAGCCCATTATTTCTAAAGCATCAATTTGCTCGCTCACTTTCATGGTGCCAATTTCTGAGGCAATGTTTGAACCAATTTTTCCAGCCATAACCAAGGCGGTAATGGTTGGAGAGAATTCTAAAATATTGGCATCTCTAACAATTCTTCCTAAGATGGTCATTGGTACCAAACTACCCTGCAACTGACTACCAAATTGTATTACAGCCACCGCGCCAATAAACATAGAAATGATGGATACAATGGCAAAAGAATCATTTCCCATCTTATAAACTTCTGCTAAAAAAGCGCGCCAAAACATCCTGCCTTTATCAGGCACCCTAAAACAAGAACGTAAAAAAAGAAGATAACTTCCAAAAAATGCCAAATATTTCATGCTTGTAAAAATAGTTGATTCTAAGAAAAGAACAAGAAGAACTCGTTTTCTGGTTTTTTGGCAGCCTCGATTTTTAAAGATAACTTCGCCACATGCTTCAAACCAATAAACAAAATCCAAGCATTTTAGTTACAGGC
>VEQB01000442.1 GCA_018883485.1 Bacteroidota bacterium | reverse complement strand
GCCTTAAACCTATACCATACAGGCTACTTCGCACATCTGTAAAGGTTGGTAATGTTTTAAATGCCCTAACAAAATTAGTATCAGCAGCCAACACATTTACTTGTTGCTGTTGAAAAAAAAACTTCACATAATTATTACCAACAAGGCGGTATTGCAAACCAATTTCATTGAATATATCAACATAGGTAGTATCGAAACGCAGGAGTTTAAAAGCATAATCTAAACCTAAACGTGTTTTAAAAAAGTAAGGCCAAGCAAACTTAAATTGTAAATCTTGTGAACCATTTAAGAAACTTCTAAAACCAAATTCTAGACTTTTACCACTGCCGGCTAAGTTGGCAAGCTTAAGGTTTAGATCGCCAGTTAATACTAGTTTATTGTTTAACTGACTATTAGGGGCAAAACCAATTATACCATCAAAGGAACTGGCCTTTCGTTCGTCTATGTAAACATAAGGCTTTGCTTTATTGCCATAAAAATAGATACCAACTGGTCTGTTTACTTTTAGGTAAGGCAGCTCGCTGAGGCGCGCGTCGGCGGTTTTAATTAAACGTTCGTTGTAGGGTTCACCCGGTTTTATACTTAGGTATTGAAATAAAAACTGCTTTTTAATTTTTGCCGTACCACAAAATTCTAGCGAGTCGAAAAGGATGAGTTTACCTTGGTCTAATCTAACTTGCATTGAAATACCATTGGTATCTAGCAATAAAGAATCTAGCCAAATTTCTGCAAAGGGATACCCATTGGTTTGGGCTTGGTTTAAAATAATATCTATCGATTTTATAACTTGGTTCAAGTTTGCATTTTTTCTTTCATTGGCTTGAACACTAGCGCCCATCCATTCTTGGGGTATGTCTTTATAAGTTATCCATTTAACCGGATAATTAATACGAATTTGGAGCAAGGTATCCTTGTTTGTTTGCGCCCAAACAGAAGTAAAACTAATGCATAAAATTAAAATAGAAACAGCTTTTAGTTTCATAAAAAGTAAAACGCGTATGCACTTATCAAATTGCAGCATTACTTTCGCATTTAGTTATGGCAGGTATTTATATTCATATTCCATTTTGCAGAAAGGCTTGCCATTATTGCAATTTTCATTTTAGCACAGCTCTGCATTACAAAGAAAAACTGTGCGAGGCAATAACAAAAGAACTTTCTTTAAGAAAAGCAGAATTAGCCAATTTGACCATAGAGACTGTTTATTTTGGTGGAGGAACTCCCAGCTTGCTTCTAGCCGCTGAATTAGATTTGATACTAAAATCATTAAATGATAATTTTGACCTTAGCGGGGTTAAAGAATTTACTTTAGAGGCCAACCCAGACGATTTAAACCCAGCGTTTTTAAGCTATTTGCAAACCACTCCTATTAACCGCTTAAGCATAGGTATACAAAGCTTTGAAGCCGATCATTTAAGTTGGATGAACCGAGCACATACAGCAGATGAAGGCGAAAAAAGTGTAAAACTTGCTAGGTCATTTGGGTTTCATTCTTTGAGTATAGATTTAATTTACGGCTTGCCCAATCTTAGCGAAGCGCAATGGGAAAGCAATATTCAAAAGGCAATAGCTTTACAGCCCGACCATATTTCTGCGTATTGCCTTACCGTTGAACAAGGCACTGCCTTGGCGCATGAGGTAAAGAATGGGAAGGTAAAATTGATAGAAGATGAATTGGCAGAAGCACAATTTTTACACCTACGTAAACGGCTTATCGAAAGTGGCTATGAGCACTATGAAATCTCTAATTTTGCAAAACCAGAAAAGTTTGCCATACACAATACCAATTATTGGAGAGGCGAAACCTATTTGGGCATAGGACCCGGGGCACACAGCTTCTCTGGCCTGCAGCGAAGTTGGAACGTAAGTCATAATCTTCAATACATTAATGCAATTAATAGCGGGCAACTGCCAATGGAAATAGAAACCTTAACAGAAAACAATCGGATTAATGAGAGTATCATGACAAGCTTAAGAACCCAATGGGGAATATCCTTAAAATGGTTTGAAGAAACTTTTGGTTCAGAACGTTTAAAAATATTACAAAAACAAGCAGAACCCTTTATAGCGCAAGGCAAAATAATTGCAGCCGATAATTATTTTAAGTTAAGTGACGCGGGATTATTTTTTGCAGATGGCATAGCAGCCAACTTATTTCAACTCGATTAATTAGTGCTTAAATTGTAAGCAATACCAA
>VEQB01000065.1 GCA_018883485.1 Bacteroidota bacterium | reverse complement strand
TCAAACAGACCTTGACAATGGTTTTATTAGTTCTTCTATCACATTTGAAAACCCAACAAATAGATGGTTAAGTGGCGTTCCAGATGAAGTATTTGGAACAGTGCCGTTTAATTGGATTAGGGCAGGAAATACGGGAACCCCAGGGTTTGCCAATGCTTATGAGCATGATTTTGCATCGGGTGGCAGACCTGTTGACCCTCGCAGACAATACAATAAAGTAATAGATGGTACTTGGGCGCCCTACTCCCTTGCTGCTCGCGCAGTATTACCTCAACCTACTTTTGGTCCGGCTTGGGCTCCAGGTAATCAAGGTGGGTATTCTTCAGATAATCCTTTGTCTGACTTACAAAGTGTGCAAGTTGTTATCACAAATGACCAAAGTAAATGGTCGAGAGCTATCGTATTAGAAGCTGGAGAAAATCCTGCCACCACAATTGGAGGAGCAGCAAAAATGAACCGTCGTAAATCTGCTTCATTAGGAAAAGATGCTAAGCCAGATGGTAATGGAATAGGAAAAGGATGGTTCCCTGGTTATGCAGTTAATAAAGAAACAGGTGAACGTTTAAACATAATGTTTGCAGAAGACTCTTCTTTACCTTTAGATAATGGTGCAGATATGATATGGAATCCAACATCAACCCTGTTTAGACCTTCGCCAGCAGGCTTAGACTACATTTTTGGAGGCAAACATCATATTTATGTAATGGGAGCTAAAAACTTTAAGATTAGCGCAAATAGTACTTACCGAGGGCCTCGTTATGATGAATGTAAAAGCTATGATAGTTTATTTAATTTAATTGAAAATGGAACAAGTGCTATTATTAATAAGCGTTGCATTTTCTCTCAAGCACTGTGGGTTAGCATTCCTTTAACAGATCCTCGTTTTCAATTGGGTAACTTAAATGATGTTGGTGCTGGTATTCCTAATAAGGTTACAATTGATATAAATGTTAAGCGTCCTTATGCGCAGAAATATTCTTACGATCCTGCTTCGCCAGATACAGCAGGCTTCCCATTGTATACTTTCTCTACTAAAAATTTGGCGCCTGAAGTGGGAACCGCAACAGCAGGAAAAACTGCTTTGGATATGGTTTCTATTTCGCCAAACCCTTATTACGCTTACGCTGGTTATGAAGATCCAACCAACCAATTAGATACCCGTGCAAGAATTACTAATTTACCTACTAAGTGTGTAGTTTCTATTTACACTCAGGGTGGTTTCTTGGTAAGAAGAATAAGAAAAGATGATGATTCTCGTACCTTTATCGACTGGGATTTAAAGAATGATGCCAATGTGCCAATTGCCAGTGGTGTTTATTTGATTCATATTTACGCAGATGGTATTGGAGAGCGGGTTATTAAGTGGTTTGGGGTAATGAGGCCAGCCGATTTTGATACTTTCTAAATTATACATAAAACAGACGAAGATGAAAAAAGCGTTATATAAAATTGGAGTTTTGGGATTATTGCTTAGCAGCCAAATTGCTTTTGCTGGAAACCCAGACCGTGCGGGTGGTTCTGGAGCTACCCAATTAACCATCAACCCCTATGCAAGGTCTGCTGGTTACGGTGGCTTAAATACTGCTTCTGTAAGAGGCTTAGAATCTTTTAATCTTAACATTGCTGGTTTGGCCTCTGCTCAAAATACAGAAGTTATTTTTTCTAGGATGTCTTATTTTCAAGGTGCAGGCGTAAATATTAATAACTTTGGTTTAGCGCAGCAATTAGGCGAGAATGGAGATGGGGGTGTAATTGGTTTAGGTTTTGCAGCCTGGGATTTTGGCGATATTCCTACAACCACTTACCAAAATCCAGACGAAACCTTGCCAACTTTTAGTCCCCAAGTGCTAAATGTTGCCGCCTCTTATGCTAAAAAGTTTTCTAACAGTATTAGCGGTGGATTTCTTCTTCGCATCGTTTCTGAGGGTATTCAGGATGTAAAAGCGCAGGGTGTTGCTTTTGATTTTGGGGTTCAATACAAAACCAATTTAAATCCTAAAAGACCTAATGCAAAAATCAAGAAAGATGATTTTCATTTAGGTATTTCTATGAGAAATATAGGGAAAGATTTACGTTACAGCGGAGATGGTTTGTCGTTCAGAGCAATTAACCAAACCACTGGCGCCGACAGAAAAGCCTATTTTGGAGCCGACAAATTTAATTTACCAACACTGGTTAATATTGGTTTAGGTTATGATATTAGATTAGATAAAACTGATGATACTTACAATCATAAATTAACTACCTCCTTTAACTTTAACTATAATGCTTTTCAAAATAATGGTTATGGCTTAGGAACTGAATATTCTTACAAGAATATGTTTATGTTAAGAGCAGCTTATAACTTTATTGGAGAAGAAAAGTTGTTTAGCACAGACCCCAGTAACCCCAACAACGTATCAGGTGTTTATGGCTTTTGGACAGGCATGACCTTCCAGGTTCCAGTTTCTAAATCGGGTACTGCTTTTGCCATCGATTATGCATATGCACCTACCAGAATTTTTAATGGAATGCACACCGTTGGTTTAAAATTATCTATTGGTAGTAAAAAAGGATAAAATTTAATATCTTCGTTCAATAAAGAAACGTTCTGCACCCGTGGCAGAACGTTTCTTTTTATTTAAAACCTAGCATTAAATTATATGGCAGATATCAATTTTGTAACTAAGGAAGGCTTAGAAAAACTTCAAGCAGAGCTTCAAGATTTAAAATACGTTCAACGTCCATTTATCACTAAGCAAATTGCGGATGCAAGAGATAAGGGTGACTTAAGTGAAAATGCAGAGTACCATGCAGCAAAGGAGGATCAAGGTTTGCTTGAGGCAAAAATTGCTAAGTTGGAAGACCTGATTACCAAGACAAGAATTATAGACGAATCTAAGTTGAATACGAGTAAGGTGATGATGCTAACCAAGGTTACTGTTTTAAACCATAACACACAAAAGGAAGTAATTTACACCTTAGTAAATGAGAAGGAAGCAGATTTAAAAACCGGAAGGATTTCATTTAAATCGCCAATAGGTTTGGCTCTTATGAACAAAAAAGTGGGAGAAGTATGCGAAATTACCATTCCTGCTGGAGTTATTAAATTAGAGATTCTATCTATTGGTTTATAATGGCTAGCATTTTTTCTAGAATAGTTGCAGGTGAGATTCCGAGTTATAAAGTTGCCGAGACTAAAGACTATCTTGCTTTTTTAGATATTTCTCCCCTAACCAAGGGGCACACCTTAGTAATTGCAAAACAAGAGATAGACTATCTGTTTGATTTGGAGAATGCGCTTTATTTAGGCTTACAATTGTTTGCCAAGGAGGTTGCCAAAGGCCTAAAGATTGCCACAGGTAAGCGAGTTGGTGTCTGCGTTATTGGTTTGGAGGTACCGCATGCGCATATTCATTTAATTCCATTTACACATATGGGGGAGATGAATTTTGCCAATCCTAAGCTTAACTTGGATCAAACAGAATTTAAAGAAATAGCAGCTAAAATAGCAGCAGCCATTGAAGGCGGTTAAGTCTTTTTCTTTATTTTATCTGGGTTTTGCGTTACAAAACTTTCCCAAGAGCCTGCCTTTTTTTTAGCTGGTATAGCCGGGTTTTTCTTTTTTTCTGCTTGTAATATATTGTTTTGAACCAAATGGCAGTAAGCTGCGGCTAGTCCGTCTGTGGCATCAAAATATTGCTGGCTTACCTCAAATTTAAGTTGTTTTTGAAGCAGGGCAGCCACTTGTTCTTTACTGGCATTGCCATTACCTGTTATGGCTTGTTTAATTTTTTTTGGTGCATATTCTGCCACAGATAATTCTCTGCTCATAGCAGCCGCTATAGCAACACCTTGGGCTCTTCCTAATTTTAGCATACTCTGCACATTTTTGCCAAAGAATGGAGCTTCAATAGCCAATTCGTCTGGCTTAAATTCATCTATTAAACCAATGGTACGTTCGTAAATTTTTTTAAGCTTTAAGGCATAATCTCCGTATTTATCTAGCTTTAGCACACCTAAGGCCAATACTTCTGTTTCTTTCCCCACAGCTCTAATAATGCCATATCCCATAATGGTAGTTCCAGGGTCAATTCCTAAAATGATGCGCTCTTGGCGTAATTTCATGGTATCATAATTTGTATAAAGTGACTGGGAGTTGTTTCTTTGTCAAACATAGTTAAAGCACATCTTGTTTCAAACACAACTATATCAGCGGTATATTAAGCCAGCACGAATTTTACTGTTGGTATTGGTAAGTAGTTTTGTTTTTTACAAACTTTTTGTGGCCTACAAGTTTGATGAACTTTATCTTAACTACAATAATGCGGTTGAACTTGGAAGTTGGTTTTACCCAGTAATTGCCATGCTTCTTATGTTGTTAAACTGGGGATTAGAGGCTGCTAAGTGGCGGTTTATAATTAATAAATATGAAAAGCTATCCTATGGTATTGCGCTTAAAGCAGTTTTTTCGGGAGTTACATTAAGTATTATTACACCTAATCAAATAGGTGATTTTGCAGGACGCGTGCTGCATTTGCAAGTACTTAATAAAATAAAAGGTTCCTTGGCAACTGTGATTGGGCATACCGCCCAGGTTCTTGTTACCTGTGTTTTTGGTGGCTATGCTTTACTGTTTTTCAGCGAAAGGTATTTCCCTTCAACCTTTCTTGTTTGGGTCATTTTATTTGCAGTTGTGTTGCTTGTAATTGGTTTTCTATTTATGGGTGTGCTTTATAGAAAATTTACCTGGAGTAAGATCCCAAATAAGATTAAGAAATATTTAGATGTATTTGGTGACTATAACCCACAGGAGCTCACTTATGTTTTTTCTTTATCTATGTTACGCTATTCTGTATATTTAATACAATACTTTCTATTATTACATTTTTATAAAGTAGAAATGGAGCCCGCACAAGCTTTTGCCTGTATCATAGGAACCTTTTTGGGCCAGTCTATTATTCCTTCCTTTTTATTGTTAGAAATAGGTTTACGTGGTGCCAGTGCCCTCTGGTTTTTTACTATGTATAGTAGTAATGTTAACGGAATTCTCTTATCTGCTTACAGTTTGTGGATAGTGAATATGTTACTTCCTGCCTTATTAGGATTGTATTATATTTACAAGGTTAAATAATGGAAGTTATCTGCATCCTTTCTTTTGCGCTGCTATTAGGGTATGCCTTGCTCATTTTATTTTATCTTGTGGGTTGGTTACTCATAAAAGAGTATAAGCAGGTTCTTTCTGAACCAACTCAATATTTTACAATTCTTATTCCGGCCAGAAATGAGGCCAAAGTGATAAGTGATTGTTTAAATTCGATTTTGACGCAAGAATACCCCAGAGAAAAATATGAAATTATTGTGATTGATGATCATTCCGAAGATGCAACCTCACTAATTGTAAAGCAGTTTATTTCAGTAAATCCTTTATTCAATATTCGCTTAATAGCATTGCAAGAGCATTTACCGCATGGTAACAAAAAGGAAGGAATTACTTTAGGTGTTTCTATGGCAAAGTTTGAACATATTCTTTTAACCGATGCAGATTGTTTAAGGGGTACTTTATGGATAAAATCTATTGCTCAATTTATACAGACTAAACCTACTCAGATGTTGTATGCCCCTGTATTTTTCTCTGCAGAAAATACTTTCGAAAAAATACAAGCACTAGAATTTGCAGGGCTAGTTGGCATTGGTGCCGCTGCTATTCAATTAAAGAATCCTAATATGTGCAGCGCAGCTAATTTAATGTTTACCAAAACAGCCTTTGAAATCGTTGGTGGCTACAAAGATAATATGCACTTGGCTTCTGGAGATGATGAGTTTTTGCTACATAAAGTATTTAAGAAGTATCCTAATGAGGTTTGGTTTTTGAAAGATAGGCGTACTATTGTTTCTACTTCGCCAAATGCCTCATTAGACCAATTGGCCCAGCAAAGAAAGCGTTGGGTATCTAAAAGTACAAAATATGATGAACGTTATATTACTGCTATTTTAGTGGGTGCATATTTGTTTAACTTAAGTATAGTAGTAAATTTGATAGTTGGTATTTGGCAAGCACCTTTCTTTTATGTAGGTATTTGGCAATTATTTATTAAAACATTAGTGGAGGGGCTTTTTTTGTATCAAATCTGTGCATTTTTTAATGATAGAAAACTTATTTTTTTGTTGCCATTGGCAGAACCATTTCATATTTTATATGTATTAATTATAGGAATTTGGGCAAATACAAAACCATTCACTTGGAAAAATAGAACGCATCATTAATATGAATCACGAATTAGACGATATTGCTTTTGATATTTTGAACTGCATTTATTTTGTAGAACCCTTTAGTAAAATTATAGACGAGGTAAATTATCCGGCCAATATAGTGGCTGATGTACTTAAGTCTTTAATACAAAAGAGGCTAGTAGCCGCTATGCTTTGGGACGAAAATCTGCAAGAGTATAAGCGGAGTTATATTTACGATTCAGACAATATGAATGCCTATTCCTATCTAGCCACCAAAGAAGGGTTATTGGCTCATAATTCCAAATAAGTCTTATGTTAAGTAAGCTTAGAGGAATTATTATTGGCACCATTCCCTATTCAGAATCCAGTTTAATTTTACGCTGTTATACCGATAAAATGGGCTTGCAAAGTTATATGGTAAGCGGTATTAAGGGTAAAAGTGCTGCAGTTAAACCTGCCCAATTATTACCATTAACCTTGGTAGAGATGGAAGTTTACCATCAACAACATAAGAATCTACAACGGATAAAGGAACTAAAGACAACTCCTACCATTCTTCAGATGCATATAAACATGCAAAAGGCAGCGGTAGCTATGTTCATGGCCGAATTAATTGGCAAATGCATAAGAGAAGACAGTGAGGCAGATGAAGATTTATTTAATTTTATTTTCAATTCGGTTCAAATATTAGATTTGTATGAAGGTTCTATAGCAAATTTTCCAGCTTTTTTTATGTACCGCCTTTGCCGCTATTTAGGCTTTGATCTTATCTTAGCCGACTTTTCGCATGAACCTTTGGAGGTTTATTTTAAAGCCCTCGCCAATAGTTCTTATCAAAACTTAAGTACCTTGGCATTTAGTTCAGATATAAGACAACAATTGCTGGAGAGACTTGTCCGTTATTATAAACTACACTATCTTTTTTTGGGGGAATTAAAATCTCCTCAGGTTTTGAATGAAGTATTAAGCTAAGTAATTTTGTAATATGAGAATTGTGTTTTTGTTTGTGTTATTGTTTCCTGCGCTATTGTGGGGTCAAGTTAAGATTACTAGTCCTAACCTAAAAGGTTCTGTCTATAGGTTTGTAGATATGAAAGGAACTGGTTTACTAGGTAGAAACGTAGATGTATGGGTGCCAGCAAATTTTGATTCTACTGGCCAAACAAAATATGCTGTTCTATACATGCACGATGGGCAGAATTTATTCTTTCCAGAAACATCCTTTGGAGGAGTTACTTGGGGTATGGATATAACCATGGATAGTTTGCTAAGGTGGAGCCAAATTAGACCAACCATTGTAGTAGGCATTTGGAACACCCAAAGAAGGTTCATAGAATATAACCCTAAAGATGCTTACCGCACATTAGATAGCCTTACAAAAATAAAGTTGGATAAAGAAAGATCAGGGGGCTCCGAGTCTGATGCCTATCTCGATTTTGTTTTTAATACACTAAAGCCAATTATCGATGCGCGATTTCCTACTAGTCCAGAAATGAAACAAACGTTTATGATGGGGTCGAGTATGGGTGCATTAATTTCTCTTTATGCTTTATGCAAATACAGTGAATTTGTAAAAAGCGTGGCATGCCTTTCTACGCACTGGCCAGTAAGTTTAAAGGAAAATAATGCTACCATAGCCAATACCTACCAAAATTATTTTATACAGCGGTTACCAAATCCCAAGAACCATCAAATCTACTTCGATCATGGCACCGAAACTTTAGATGCTTGGTATGGTGCGCATCAAGATAGGATGGATTCACTTTGCAGGGAAAGCGGTTATGATACAGTTAAATCATTTTTGAGCTTAACCTTTAAAGGGGCTGCCCATAATGAAACAGCTTGGAGCAACAGGGTAGCTTGGCCATTAATTTTTATGTTGAAACCTTAATATTTTGTTAGGTTCTCTCTCATCTTTCTAGCGTTGCCTGCGCTAAAACCGAAGTAGATTAGCAGCCCAAATGCCAACCAACCTAGGGCACTAATAAGTGTGGGTACTGGTAAGCTTATAATCATGGCGATGCAAATAATCATGCCTAAAATTGGAATAAGAGGCACCAATGGTGTGCGGAATGGACGTTTTAAGGTTGGTTCTTTTTTACGCATGATAATGATGCCTAAACAAACCAATACGAAAGCGAATAAGGTTCCAAAGGAGGTTAAATCCCCAGCAACACTGCCAGGAATAAACGCTGCAAAAGCACCTACAAAAATTAATAATATCCAATTTGCTTTATAAGGAGTTTTAAATTTTGGATGTAATTCGTTAAAGGCTTTAGGTAATAAACCATCTTTACTCATAGAAAAGAAAACCCTACTTTGTCCCATAAGCATTACTAAAATTACAGAAGAGAAGCCAGCTAAAATAGCAACGGTTACGCTTGTTCCAAGCCACTCATAACCTTTCATGTACTCTTGTATGGCATAAGATACCGAGGCTTCTTTACCAGCAGTTTTAAACTCTTGCCAATTGGCAACGCCAGTTAATACGTGTCCAAATAGGATATAAAGAATGGTACAAATTACCAATGAACCTAATATACCAATGGGCATGTCTCTGCTTGGATTTTTTGCTTCTTGTGCAGCGGTACTAACAGCATCAAAACCAATAAAGGCGAAAAAAACAATTGCGGCACCTCCTAAAACGCCGCCCCAGCCATGTTGGAATATGCCTTCATGCCCAATGGTGCCTTCTGGGATCATGTATGGTGTGTGGTTAGCAGGATTTATAAATTGCCAACCTACGGCAATAAATATTAGCACAATAGCCACTTTAATAAATACAATAACAGCATTAACCGATGCAGACTCTTGCGTACCTTTAATTAAGAGTAATGTTAGTAAGAATAATATTACCAGGGCAGGCGCATTGATAAAGCCTCTGGTTACTTCAACAAATCCCAAAAGATTTTCAGGTAAATGGTCATATACTTCGGTACTCAACAATAATTGACCATCTTTAACAAATTTAGCTTGGTCTGGCACTACTGCAAGTATTTGGTCTATATTACCTTTGCCCACTACAACCTTTAAGCTTTCTAAAGGAGAGTGGCACCATTGGTAGGGAATGGCTCCTCCGAGCAAATTGTTTAAATATTCGCTCCAAGCAATAGCCACAGTTGCGGCTCCTAAAGCATACTCCATAATTAAAGCCCAGCCAATAATCCAAGCTACCAATTCGCCCATGGTTACATAAGAATACGCATAAGCACTGCCTGCAATAGGAATCATTGACGCAAATTCTGCATAACAAATTCCTGCAAATGCGCAACCAATTGCCGCTATCATAAAGCTAAGGGTAACTGCTGCTCCTGCTGCTTCTGCTGAGGCTGCTGCTGTTCTTACAAAAAGGCCTGCGCCAATAATTGCACCCACTCCTAGCG
>VEQB01000441.1 GCA_018883485.1 Bacteroidota bacterium | reverse complement strand
GAGATAAGATAACTACATCATCTTTTAACCCGCTAATAAACAACACCAATCCTGCAGCAGAAATGTACCTAATTCCTTCCATCATGCTCGATTCTCCAAACACCAATAACGAAATAGCAAAGGCGGTAAAAATAGCAACTCCGCCTAAACGTGGAATTTTAATAGTATGAATCTTGCGCTCCTCTGGCTTATCGTATAAATTCTTAAGTTTTGCCACGGTAATAATAGAAGGTATAGCATATATGCAAACCATAAAGGAGGTGGCTATAAGTAGGATTATTTCAATCATTTTCGACAAGGTTGTTAAGCAAGATATTAAATTTTTATTAATTAGGCAAATTTATACCCAATTATATTATGGAGAAAGTCTTACAAATTGCCACCCAGCTTTTGTTTTTGTAAACTCAAACCTATCGTGTAAACGTGATGCCCTGCCTTGCCAAAACTCCATTTTTTCTGGCACTAATTTAAACCCTCCCCAATTCTCTGGTCTTAATATGGGCTCTTGTGTAAATAATTTTTTTAATCGCTCAAATTCCTCTTCCAACTCTTTTCTGCTTCCTAAAACCGCACTTTGCGCAGAGGCATGCGCCCCAATCTGGCTCTCCAATGGCCGGCTTGCAAAATATTCATCTGCCGTATGCGCAGCAGTTTTTTCTATAGTACCTTCAATTCTTACCTGCCTTTGTAATTCTGGCCAGAAAAACACCAAAGCCGCATGCGGGTTTAATGCAATTTGCTTGCCTTTATTCGAAAGATAATTGGTGTAAAAAATAAATCCATCTTCCTCAATTCCTTTTAATAAAACAATTCTTGCACTAGGTTTACCATCCAAACGAGCAGTCGCCAAGGTCATCGCATTGGGCTCGTTAACAGCTGCATCTAATGCCTCGTTAAACCAAACATTAAATTGCGCAAATGGATTAGGATTCACATGTGATTCGTCAAATTCTTTTAAGGTATAATCCTTTCTTATAGCTGCAATGTCCAAATTCTTTAACATGGCCCAAAATTAAACAAAACAATCCAATACAACATGGGTATATGTTGTTCGTTTGTATTTTAATTGCGTTCATAAAATGTATACAAGTAGAAACTCTTTTATAATAGTTTGCCCTCATGGAAATTCTAAATAAACAATATGACTTTACCCCGCACAGCGGGCAATTGTTAATTAGTGAGCCGTTTTTAAGTGACCCTAATTTTAGAAAAACCGTTATTCTTTTATGCGAACACGAATTCCATGGTAGTGTTGGTTTTGTTTTGAACCGACTACTAAGCACCACAACTTCAGATATTATTCCAGGGTTATTAGATCATGAGTTTCCCATTTTTTATGGGGGGCCCGTAGAACAAAATACACTCCATTTTATTCATAGGTGCGGCAGTTTAATTGAAGATTCTTTCCCAATTGGTAAAAATGTTTTTTGGGGTGGCAATATTGAGGTAATCAATGAGTTGATTAGTAAAGGACAAGCTAATATTCATGATTTTAAGTTCTTTATTGGCTACAGCGGCTGGGCTTCTGGGCAATTAAATGTAGAAATAGACCAAAAGGCATGGTGGTTAACTAACCTCTCAGAAAACCTAGTTTTTATGGATGACTTAGAAGAAATGTGGCCCCAAGCAGTTAGAAATTTAGGTCAGGATTTTGCCTATTTAGCAGACTCTCCCGAAGATTATCATTGGAATTGAGTAGCCAATTTAGGAAAATAAACCATTGCGTTTTGCCAGATTTGTGTACTTAAATCACCCAATAATATTGAATTATCTCTGCTGTATTTTTCATAAACCTGCTTTACAGGTACCCGCATTTGGTCTGTTTCAAAAAACAATCTATGAGAAGGAATAATTTTACTGTAAAGCTGGTGGTGGCCTTTAGCATATAAATATCTTTTGCCTAATGAAAACGCTACCTCTGGCAATTCGCAAAACTTCTTAGTTAAGCTTTCATGGGCATAAAAATTATGCAAAATAATTGGATGCGGATGCGTTTTTAAAATAGAAAACAAGTCGTCTAAAGCTTTAACGCAATGTACAATTGCAGGCAACTGAAGTTGTTTTGCCAATTGCAATTGCGCTAAAAATATTTCTTTTTGAACCTCCTTGTTAGGATATAAATAATCAATACCTATTTCTCCAATGGCAACTACATTTGGCTGGTGGGTAGCTTCTTCAATTTCCTCCAAAGTGCTACTAAACCTAGG
>VEQB01000064.1 GCA_018883485.1 Bacteroidota bacterium | reverse complement strand
ACAATACGCGGTCTAGTTTGTCTACGGTATAACCTAAATGTTCAAACATTCTATGAATAATTCTATTTCTTCCACTATGGATTTCAACCCCAATCACATTTTTCTCTTTAGCATCTGGTTGGGCAATAGCATCTGGTTTTATCCAACCATCTTCTAGTTCTACACCATTGTTTGCCAAGTTCCACATATCTGTAGACTTAAACGATTTGTTTAGCGTAGCTCTGTACACTTTATCTATTTGGTATTTGGGGTGCATTAACCTGTTGGCTAGCTCTCCATCATTGGTTAACAATAAAACCCCTGTTGTATTTCTATCCAATCTTCCAACTGGGTAAATCCTTTCTCTCATCTTACCTTCAAACAAATCCATTACTGTATTTCTACCATCTGGATCATCAGAAGTTGTAATGGCATCTTTTGGTTTGTTCAATATAATATAAACTTTAGCCTCAACATGTAATTTCTCACCATTAAACCTAACTACATCACCGGCTTTAATTTTCATACCAAGCTCTGTAGCAATTTGCCCATTAATAGAAACTAAACCTGCCGTAATTAGCTCATCAGCCTCTCTCCTGCTGCACACGCCAGCATTAGAAATAAAGCGATTTAATCTAACCTCTTCCCCATCTTTTAAGGCGTTTTCTGTAACCAATTCCTTGTTGTTTTTTCTGGGCTTGGTTTTAACTTCAGATTTCTTCGCAAAATCTTCGTTTATAGCTACTTGTTTGCCTCTAGAGCCTGGCTTCATAAACCTAAAATCCCCTTGCTCGGACGGCTGAACCTTAGGCCTAAATCCTTTTAGCTCATTCTTTTTGGTAAACTTGCCCTTACCTTTTGGTCCGGTGCTACCAAAACTTCTCTTTCTTGGGGTTTCATTTGCATCCCATGATCTTTCCTTGTTCTCAGAATTCCCTCTTGGTGTATCTGTATATTTTCTCGGTTTACTTGAGTACGTTCTTGGTTTATCGCTTGCCCCTGCACGTGGCGCTCTATCAGAACTTGTTCTCGGCTTGTTTGAGTAAGTTCTAGGTTTATCAGTTGCTCCTGCTCTAGGCGCTCTATCAGAACTTGTTCTCGGCTTGTTTGAGTAAGTTCTAGGTTTATCAGTTGCTCCTGCTCTAGGCGCTCTATCAGAACTTGTTCTATTTGGCTTTTCACTTTTGCCGCTGCCCTCAGAAAAGCTTTTCAATTGCTTTCTTTCTCCAAAACTACTAGCACTTCCATAAGCCTTCTTAGGTCTTGCTGTCTTAGCTGCTGGCCTTCCCTGCTTCTTCGCAGGCGATTGGCCTTTCAAATTTTTACGTATCATTAGCCTTCAAAGATAGCTAATTATCAGGGCTTTTCTAAATCTAAGTGCTGGTTTCTTATTTTGTTCTGGTAAAGGTTTTGCTTCTACCATTTACAGTAAGCGTTACTTCACTGCTGCAAGAACCATTTCCAAAATCTAACTTACGCTCTGGGTTTCCAATTGGTGTTAGTGTTATAATACCTTTTACTATTCTCCATTCACAAGAAAGGTCTACCCTTAATGGAGAAACAATTGAAACCGTGTAAGAAATGCCCTTCCTGCTTGTTCCCTCTGCGTTTCCAGTAATTTCATAAATATCATCCAAACTTGTAAGGGTGCTTTCACCCTCTAACCAAGTTCTTGTTCTTTTGCTTTTCCAATAGTGAGTTAGCCCGTCTGTTCCGGTAATATTTGCATTCACATTAATTTCATAATACAATTTACCATTCGTATTCCTCCCAAGATTTTCAATTGTTTTTTGTCCCTTAATTGATTTATTGTTTTGAAAAAAGTTATCAAAACCAATTTCAATTTTTGTTCCCTTTGCCCTGTAAAAACCGGTCCAAGTAACAAAGATTTTGCCCCTACGCAGATTACCATCTTTACATAAGTAGTTAGTAACGCCGTAATCTATAGTCATCTTAATTGGAGACCCGCTTGAGTCTATTGTAATTAATGGAAAACCAGCCTTTTTTAAACCTTGCTCGCTAGCAGCAGCATCTACCTCTTTGTAAATTTCGTCAAAGCTCAATTCAAAGGCACTATTGTCTTCACTAGTGCCAATTTCAAAATCATTATCCTCTTTTTTACAAGATGAAATACTGATGGTTATAGCAATGGCCATAACCAACAATTTAAAAATTGTTGTTTTCATTTTACTGTATTTTTCTTGTTCATATGACCACATATTTTTTGAAAGGTTTAAATTAATGAAAAAAAATAATAGGTTTGATTTATGAAGTTAAAGAGAATCTTTTTTGCAGCCCTAGGTGTATTTGGAGTGCTGGCTGCGTTATACGCCTTGAATCAAAATGAAATAGTTGCCATTCCAAATGTGCTAATGCAAATTTTAAAATGGGGTGGGTTAGCGCTTGCAACATGGTATGCGTGGGAAAAGAAAAACCTAACCGCTTGGATAATGGTAGCTATGTTTATTGGTGTGGCACTTGGGAGTGATTTTCCAGAAATTAGTAAGCCCTTAAAAGTATTAAGTGACATTTTCTTGCGACTCATCAAAACCATTATTGCACCATTACTTTTTGCCACCTTGGTAGTAGGTATCGCTGGGCATTCAAATATTAAACAAGTGGGCAGAATGGGTCTAAAAAGCATCATTTACTTCGAAATCGTAACCTCTGTCGCACTAGTAATAGGCCTATTTGCCATCAACTTTACAAAGGCTGGAGTGGGAACCAAATTAGAGGCTGGTACCAACCAAATTGAGAAAGCGAATGCCCTGCTTGCTCAAAAACAACAACACGATGTTATACTGGATATTTTCCCTGAAAACATTTCAAAATCTATTGCCGAGAACCAAATCTTACAGATTGTTGTGTTTAGTATCCTCTTTGGAATAGGTTTGGCCTTAGTTCAAAATGAAGAAAAGAAATCTGTAATGCTAAGATTTACAGAATCTTTAAGCGAAGTAATGTTTAAATTTACCCATATTGTAATGCTATTTGCTCCACTTGCCGTTGGTGGGGCAATGGCTTATTCCGTGGCTAGTATGGGGCTGGGTGTTTTAGGTAATTTACTTAAACTGGTAGCAACACTCTATGGGGCATTATTCGTATTTGTCGCAGTAGTGCTCTTACCAATAGCCGTGGTAACTAAAGTGCCTTTCAAGCGCTTTTTGGCAGCTATTTCGGAGCCGGTTTCTATTGCCTTTGCAACTGCAAGTTCAGAGGCAGCCCTTCCTAAAGCCATGGAACGATTGGAAGAATTGGGTATCCCAAGGAAGGTGGTGGCATTTGTGCTACCAACAGGCTATAGCTTCAATTTAGATGGAACCACTCTCTACCTCTCACTTGCTTCCGTTTTTGTGGCACAAGCATCGGGTTTAGATATGAGCATTGGGCAACAAATTCAAATGTGTCTCATTCTAATGCTTACCAGTAAGGGCGTGGCCGGAGTTAGGGGCGCAAGCTTCTTAATTTTGGTTTCAACCATTAGCACACTAAATTTTCCAGATGGCACCGCACTTGACCCAACCAAGGCGTTTGCTATTCTTGCAGTAGATGCCTTAATGGACATGGGCAGAACAACTGTAAATGTTATTGGCAATTGTTTAGCTACATGGGTTGTGGCCAAATGGGAAGGTGAGGTATAAGCCGCACTATTCACATTTTTATGGCAATTCCTGTGTAAGGAATTGTTATTTCAATTTACCATGCTGCTTAACTTTGAAGAATAAATTTCCGCTCCATTGATTCAATATAACGAATTTAGGCTTAGCAATGGCCTACAGGTAATTCATCATGAAGACCCCTCCACACAGTTATGTGTTTTAAACGTCCTATATAAAGTTGGTTCAAGAAATGAAAACCCAGACCACACAGGGTTTGCGCATTTGTTTGAACACCTTATGTTTGGCGGCTCTATAAATGTACCAGAGTTTGATACCGAGTTGCAGGCTGCAGGAGGTGAAAGCAATGCGTTTACAAGTAATGATATCACCAATTACTATATTACACTTCCTGCAAACAACATAGAAACTGGGTTTTGGTTAGAAAGTGATAGAATGTTAAGCCTAGATTTTAACCAAAAATCACTCGATGTTCAAAAAAATGTGGTTATTGAAGAGTTTAAAGAGCGGTATTTAAATCAGCCATATGGCGACATTTGGTTGAAAATACTTCCCCTAGCCTATCAAAAGCACCCCTACAATTGGGCCACCATTGGGAAAAATATTGAGCATATTGAGGCTAGCAATTTAGAACAGGTTAAGGCGTTTTTCGAGAACTTTTATGCGCCAGAAAACGCCATCCTAGTAGTGGCTGGAAACATTGGCTTAGAAAAAACAAAGGCATTATGTCAAAAATGGTTTGAACCTATTCCAGCCAGAAAAACCATAATCCCTCCTTATTTGCAAGAGCCAAAACAAACTGAAGCAAGAAGAGAGCATGTTTATGAGGATGTTCCAGTAAACCTAATTTTAAAAGCTTATAAAATGGGGGGAAGGATGGATAACGATTACTTTGATGCCGACCTCCTTTCGGATATTTTAGGCGCTGGAAAATCGTCTCGCTTTTTTAACAAATTAGTAAAGGAACTTGGGCTTTTTAGCGAATTGGATACATACATTTCTGGAGATGTAGATCCTGGATTATTTCTCATAGAAGGCAAGCTAATGAAAGATGTGGACTTTGAAACTGCTGAAGCTGCTATACTTAAGGAGTTAGAATTTTTAAAATCAGAGGGCGTCACAAAAGTGGAACTTGAAAAGGTTCAAAACAAAACTGAAACCAATATTCACTTTGGAGATGTTAATGTATTGAACCGAGCTATGAAGCTGGCATTTGCCGCATTTTTAGGCGATATAAGCCTCGTAAACACCGAGGTTGGCTCTTACCTTCAAGTCACCACAAAAAGCCTGCAAGAGGTAGCAAAAAACATGTTCAGAGAGGAAAATTGTTGTACCCTTTATTACCACGCAAAACCATGAGCCTAAATAGATCCCAAGCCCCTTCCTTTAATCTTATCAATAGTCTTGTTTTCCCGCATTACGAAAATATTTTGCTTTCGAATGGAATCCCCTTTTATCAGCTAAAGGCAGGAACAGAACCAGTAATAAGACTAGATTTTGTTTTTACTGCTGGCATGATTCATCAGGCTAAAAAGGGTCAAGCCTTTTTTACTGCGAGCATGCTTAGTGAGGGCACCAAAACAAAGTCTGCTCAAGCGCTTGCTGATGCCTTAGATTATTATGGCTCCTATTTTCAAGTTAGAAGTAATACAGAAGATACAGTTGCCACCTTATACTGCTTAGACAAGCATTTAGAGAACTGTTTATCTATCTTTATTGAAGCCTTAAGTGAGTCTGTCTTTCCAAAAAAAGAGCTGGAAATTCAAAAAAAGAATAACATTCAAAAACTGCTTATAAGTTTAAAGAAAAATAATTATCTGTGTAGAAAAGGATTTTATAGGCATTTGCTGGGTGAGGGACATCCTTATGCTTCCTTTTCGGAAAAGCAAGATATTGAAGCCATTATCATTGACGATTTAAAAGCCTTTCATCAAAAATATATTCTAAACGGATTGAATTATATAATGCTTTCTGGAAATTATAGCCTCCACTCAACTAAAATAATTTCAAGTACTGTTGAAAATAGTGGGCTTAAAGTGGGGGCTCTAGAACCACTAAACATACTTGCTAAAAGCAATTTAGGAAAGCACTTTTATGAGAAAGCAGATAGTGTGCAATCTGCTATAAAAATTGGAAAAATAACTATCAATAGACAACACCCAAATTTTAGAAAGTTACAATTTTTGAACCTAATTTTTGGGGGTTACTTTGGCTCTCGTCTCATGAAGAATATAAGAGAAGATAAGGGATTAACATATGGGATATACGCTACTCTTGAACCTTTTAAGGAATTAGGTGTTTGGTGCATAGATTCTGACATTAACACTAAAAACAGGCAAGTCGGAATAGAAGAAATCTATAAAGAGATGAAGCTTTTAAGAACAGAACTAATTAATAATGATGAATTTGAAACTGCTAAAAACTACTATTTAGGGTCGTTTTTAAGGAGCTTGGATGGGCCATTCTCAATTGCAGACAGGTTAAAAATCATCATTGATAATTCCCTTCCCAATGATTATTACCCGGAATTTGTAGGAGTTCTCAATAAAACGACACCTGAGGAATTAATGAAAATAGCACAAGAATACTTCACAGAAGAAAACCTCGTTGAAATGGTAGTAGGCCAAAAGTGAAAAAGCTCATTCTTATAATATTATTAATTTGTTCAGCATTCATAGGCAACTCTCAAAAAATTAGATTTGTAAGGGTTTGTAATGCCGGTATAAATAACAACCTTTTTTGGCAGTTAGACCAAGACCTTTGTACAACTATAAACACCATTAAAATTTATGGCAGAGAGTCATTAAGCTTTTCTTTTTATGGTATTGATTCTGGCATAAATTTAGGTAACCAAAACTACCTCCACATAAATGCCAATTTCCCGGCCATAAAAACATGGCAGTACTTTATCGCAACAACCGTTGTTTGCAACAATGATACAAGCACTTTTTTCAGTGATACCCTAATAATTGACGATATCAAACCAGATTCAACAATTCTGGATTCAGTAAGTGTTGATCCGGTTACTAATGTGGTGATGCTGGGATGGCGTTCGAACAAAACACCAGATTTTGCTTCCTACTATTTATATAATACTGATAGAGCTGACCCAAGGCTAGCAGAAAACTATAAAGACACAAGTTATATAGATTTGACTCCAGTGAACCCGAGAAACCAATCTTTAACTTATGATATAACATCATCCGATAGTTGCGACAATAGAAGAGATTATGGAAACTATTCTCACAAAACGATTTGGCTTAGCGTTAATATTGATACTTGCAAAAACCAATCTACATTGAACTGGAATAGCTATAAGGGCTGGAATACAGAAAAACACTATATCTATAGAAAACTCGGAGCAGGGCAATTTGGTTTCTTAGACTCATTAGCAGGAAATATTGTAACCTATATGGATAATAATATTCCAGCGAATACAACTGTGCAATACTTTGTAAGAGCTTTTAAAGAACCGGGGGAATTCTATGCAAGTTCAAGTTCAAATTCAAACTTACCAATTTCAACAGGCAAAGCCCAAAGTCCAATTGGTACAGAAATAGCAAAAGTTACTATAAACCAAAGTAGCAAAGTTGAACTACTAATTAAACCAAATCCTCTATCACAGTATGGGGGAATTGATATTTACAGATTTAATGATGGTTCAACCCCAACATATTTGAAAAGCACAGACCTAAATAATTTGCGTATTGAAGATGAAACAAGTGTTGAAACAATAAAATATAACTACATATTGATTTCACTAAATGTTTGTCAAGAGCCTGCGGATACTAGCTTATCATCAAACAATATTGTTCTGGGACTTAGTGCTTCTGGGGGGCAAATAAATATAAATTGGAATAACTATTTCACGTGGAACAGCGGCATTAATGAATATGTAATATACAGGGCCACAGGTAATAATCTAATGGAAGCAAACAACTTTGTGGTGTTCAAGACAACCGGGCTCGATACGTTTGACACTGATATTATTGAGGAGCTGATAGCTGTTAAATGCTACCGAGTAGAAGCAATTGAAAAAAATGGGGTAGGAACTAGCTTGAGTAATATAGTTTGTTATATAAACGAGGGCAAAATTTACTATCCAAATGCTTTAGTAATAAATGGAATCAATACAACCTTTAATTTTTATGGTCCTGGATTAGCGCTAGAGAAAAGCAGTATAAGAATTTATAATAGATGGGGTGTGGAAGTCTACAATAAGAGCAACCTATTAAATGGTTGGAGCGGAACCAACAACAATGGCGAAATTGTAAGCGCTGGTGTTTACGCCTTTATTGCAGACATTGTTCAAGGAAAAGAAATTATAACAATAAAGGGAAACATAAGTGTTATACAATAATATACAAATTCAAAGCATTGATAAACCAATAAGGATTAGCAAAAAGAAAATCTGTTGTTGGCTTAGCAAACTTACAGAGTACTATTCATACGAAATAATTAGCCTATCTATTAGTATTTGTTCTGACAAACACCTACTCGCTATAAATAAGAAATACCTTAACCACAACTACTATACCGATATTATAACATTTGACTTAAGAGATAAAGCAAATCATAGATCAATTGAAGGCGATTTATACATAAGCCTAGATAGAATTAGAGAGAATGCAAAGACTTTGAGCTTGAAAACTGAGGAGGAGTTATTAAGAGTTATTGCGCACGGGACATTGCATCTTATTGGCTATAAAGATAAGACGCCTGCACAAAAGCTAGAAATGCAGGAGGCTGAAAACCGTTCTCTGAGTTTATACAAGTCATTGTTCCACGTGAAATAGTGCCACAATCTGTTGTAAATTAATCCTTTGGGCTTGACAAGTATGCCAAGTCCTATGTACCTTTGTAAATTATTAAAAAATATGTTTCAGAAATATGATGTAATTGTGGTGGGTGCTGGGCACGCTGGCTGTGAGGCGGCAGCAGCGGCGGCTAACCTGGGCTCAAGGGTACTCCTTATCACAATGGATATGACTAAGATTGCTCAAATGAGCTGTAATCCAGCAATGGGTGGCATTGCAAAGGGGCAAATAATTAGAGAGATTGATGCCTTAGGTGGCTATTCTGGAATTGTGAGTGATAGATCAACTATTCAGTTTAGGATGCTTAATAGGTCAAAGGGTCCTGCAATGTGGAGTCCAAGAACACAAAATGATAGGTTTTTATTTACTACTTATTGGAGAGAAATGCTTGAAAACACAAAAAATGTGGATTTCTGGCAAGATATGGTAAGCGAGATTTTGGTTGAAGGCGAAACTGTTACCGGTGTAAAAACCAGCATGGGCCAAACTATTAAGGCCAAGGCTGTGGTGCTAACAAATGGTACATTTCTTAACGGCATAATCCACATAGGGCAAAAGCAGTTTGGTGGGGGAAGGATTGGTGAAAAGGCGGCTAGTGGAATTACCGAACAACTCATTAGCTTGGGGTTTAATGCAGGCAGAATGAAAACGGGCACACCGCCGAGGGTAGATGGTAGAACATTAAATTATTCCAAAATGGAGGTACAAGAAGGGGATGAAAAGCCAGAAAAGTTTTCCTATTTAAAATCATCACCTAAAATAGTCAATCAGCGTTGCTGCTGGATAACGTATACTAATGAGGCAGTACATGATGTGCTAAAAACAGGATTTGATGATTCTCCCATGTATGCGGGGAGAATTCTGGGCTTAGGCCCACGCTACTGCCCCTCCATTGAGGATAAAATAAACAGATTTGCCGAACGGGAAAGACACCAAATATTTGTAGAACCAGAAGGGTGGAATACCTATGAAATTTATGTCAATGGGTTCTCTACTTCCCTTCCAGATGAGGTACAATTTAAGGCAATTAGGTTGATACCTGGATTTGAAAGTGCGAAAATATTTAGGCCCGGTTATGCTATAGAATATGATTATTTTCCACCTACTCAACTTAACTTAACTCTTGAAACACAACAAATTTCTAATCTATATTTTGCTGGCCAAATCAATGGTACCACAGGGTATGAGGAGGCTGCATGCCAAGGTCTAATG
>VEQB01000440.1 GCA_018883485.1 Bacteroidota bacterium | reverse complement strand
GTGCGATGGATTTAGTGGCCTCTGCAAAAAACATTATCGTAGCCATGCAGCATGTAAATAAAGCTGGCGAATCTAAATTACTTAAGCAGTGCTCTTTGCCTATTACAGGTTTGGGCTGTGTTAAAAAAGTAGTAACCGAGTTAGGTGTTTTTGATATTACCTCAGAAGGTTTTCAATTACTAGAAAGAGCCCCAGGCATAAGTGAAGAATACATTAAAAGCAAAACCGAAGGACGCCTCGTAATTAAAGGCACAACGCCCGAAATGATAGTAGATTAATTAGGAATCCTAGCATCCATTAATTTAAACCATAAGGGTGGTAAAGTGGCTATAAAAAATAACCCTGCATAACCACTTGGCATTTTAGGGCTTGTTTCAAAAGATTGTAAGGTATGATAGGGCTTAGAGGCATAATAGTGATGATCTGCATGCCTGCTTAAGTCTACCAACACAAACCTACTTACAAACAAATCCGAATCCCAACTATGCAACTCTGTTACACGCTCTTTTTCGTTACGTTCTAAACCATAATGTTGTACATAATTTACGTACTCCAATAAAAAATTAGCCACCACACAATGAAATACCCAAAGCAACCAAAGCACAGCTCCACCGTAAAATAGCAGCATTGTATCAAATGCTGCATGCAATAATATTTGCCTATACACATAATGATTAAACAACCAATTATGCTTACCTTCCTTCTTCAAACGCTCGTTTTCTAGGCTTATGGCGCCTGCAAACTGGCCCAAAGTTGACCTTAAAAAGAAGGCATAAATATTTTCTCCTTTTCTAGCGGTAGCATGGTCCTTTCCCGTACCTACCCACTTATGGTGAACCCGCAAATGATCGATAAAGAAATACATATTACCAGCAGTAAACAATAACCATCTTCCCAAAAACTGCCAATATGGAGATTTTTTATGAATTAATTCATGCGATACCACGATAGCAGAAGAGCCCGAATTTATACCTGTACTTATTGCCGCAAACAACATCCAAATCCCTTCTATTCTGCCTGAACCAATACCAGTAATAAGCGAGTAAATACTGAAAAACTGAAATGGAATATGAAGTAATAAAACAAGCTTAGGAATTACGGCATCTTTTTCTGATGCATTATTAGAATTAACCGAAGGCCCAAACCATTCTAATAAGGCTAAAATAAATAACGAAAAAATTAAATTGGACGCAGTATACCAACCACCTAAGTAGTTTCCAGCTATGCATACCATTGCTGGTACCAAGCTAAAAAAATAATATAAATTTCGCCAGTTTGCTTTCAAGATTTAGGTGCCTCCTTAATTTCTTTTTATTGAGTTTATAGTTTTTGACTTTTTTTCAGGTAAAAAATTATCTGATGTTATGACTTTTTTACCTGATTTTATCTCCAATTGTTTTCGCGCATCTCCTGCTATTTTGCCGCCTGCTTTTGCTGCATTTTTATTTTCTTCAAATCCTCTAGGGTCTGTATTGACTACAATTTCTTTTGTTGAGGCTTCCCCTAACATTGAAAAGATTAATTCTAGGTCATTCATGTGATCTCTCAGATTCTGTGATTTTAATCCTTTAAGATTTTTATATTCAGATGGCGTAAGCCCAAATGTAGCCTCAGAAATTTCTGCTGTTAATATGGCGTAGTCCCCTTTTTCCTTTATTCCTCGATTTTTCCATTCCTCAGTTAGTTCTTCCCTAATTGCAATACTACGCATTCTTTTTTCAATCCAGTCGTCTGAATAGCCTTTTGCTTTATACAGTTCCCTTGCTCTTTGCGACGCAAGTTCTGGGTTTTCAATCTCTGCAAGTCTTTCTGCCCCCACTTTAGATAACCATTGTTTAAATGGTTCAGCTTTGGGTGATGAAATTGATTGAATAACTCTGAGAAGGCCTCTTGCATCAGAAGCTTGTATTTTGCGCTTTTTACCATCAGATGCTTTCATTTCAACTAGGGTACAAATTGTACCCCAGTTGCTTTTAAGATTGGCATCTCTACTGAGCATTTTTTTGATATACTGTTTGACGTCAGCACTTTCAGTAAGAACCGCAACGACATCTTGAACCGCAAAATACCACTTTTGCTCATGTTCGTTCCAGGCAGATCTTATTTGTTTGCTTTCAAAAAGTTTGATATTGCTCATTGTTTCTTTTTTCTGAACAAATTAATTTTAAGTCAAATTTCCACTATTTAAAAGGCTGCATGTTACATTATTA
>VEQB01000439.1 GCA_018883485.1 Bacteroidota bacterium | reverse complement strand
CTGATCCTAGTCGCGCTGTACCTATATTATCGGGTGCAACTAATTTGGCGCCTTGCTGGCTCCAAACACTTCCGCTGCGGGTAAAAATCCAGGCCGCGCCTTGAGTGAAATTATCATTAGGTGCACCAACAATAGCGGTATTACCATCAGCGCTAATACTCACTGAAATACCTTGTTGTGCAGCACCTGTATTACCTGTACCTACCAATTTATTTCCTTGTTGGGTCCAAATACCCCCGCTTCGGGTATAAATCCAAACAGCGCCAGAGCCGCCAGCATCAGCCCAACCACCTACAATAGCAGTATTCCCATCAGCACTAACGCTTACGGCACCTTGTTGGGAGTTTCCCGTGCGGCCTGAACCCACTAAACTGCCGCCTTGTTGGATATGAGTGGTAGCATTAGGATTTGGCGAAGGAGTAATTGTAAAATTGCTGCCACTTGTAGCGCTGCCACCTGCGGTAGTAATAACAATACTTCCCGTAGTTGCCCCGGGCATAACCATAGCTACCAAACTGGTGCCTGTGTTTGAAACGGCAATGGCACTAACACTGCCAATGGTTAACCCGGTTGGTGCGTTTAGGTTTGTACCGGTAATGGTAACTAAACTTCCTACCAGGCCGCTTGAAGGAGTAAAGGAAGTAATGGTAGGAACTTGCGCCAGTAAATTGGTAGCAAAAAACAAGGCTACCACAAAGGATACCTTTTTAAATAAATTGGTTAACTTATTTTTCATATTAAACTTTGTAAATAGTCGTTCAAAGATTATTTATAAAGTTTTGCCAATTTTTTTTTTGGGACGAAATACAAATAATTGTATACGATAGAAAAAATGAAGAATTATTTGTTTAAGCAGCAATTTTTAACCGGCAAATGCCCCTTAAAAATACTATTCAAACTCAAAATCTAAAATAACTACAGCTCCATTGTTATTGCTAAATTCAATTTTGCCATGTAATTGTTCTGCTAATAACTTTAATAGTTTCAATCCAAATGAATTCAATTGAGAAACATTTTGAGGGAAACCGGGTCCGTTATCCCTAAATATAAACTGATATTTATTTTCTTGAATATGTAAAATATCAATACTAATGTTAAGTATTTTATTGAAATTAAATGCGTGTTTAATTGAATTGGTAACCAGTTCGTTTGCAATTAGTACCAAGGGCACCATCGTATTAATATTAATTTTCAAATCACACGCAACGGTAATTTTAAATTCAAACTGTTCCTTAGTAATACCATATTGAGGCGAAATAGTATCAACAATATCAAACAGATAATCTTTAACCGGTATGCCACCTAAGCTTTCTTGCAAATACAATTTTTGGTGCGCATTGGCAATAGATAAAAACTGATTGCTTGTTTGCATTAAGATATTTACCAATGTTTGGTCGTCTTTGGTTCTGGATTGCATACGAAGCATGGAAGCCACTGTTTGGAAATTGTTTTTAACCCGATGATTTAGTTCATGAATGAGTGCTTTTAAATCCTCTCCTTGTTTAGCAATAATATTATTTGCAGCTTTTTGCTTTTTATAGTTTTTGTAATAATTTATTCCTAAAGCCACAAATGCCAGTAATGCAATTAGCAATAACCACCTAATAATAGCTTCATTATAACTATTTTGGTTCATAAGCATAATCTCATTAGCCATTGCTTTGTTAAAAGCCAATTGATGTTTCTTTTCTGCCTCCGATTTGGATATTAATTTTGAATATTCAAAACTTAGTTTTTGTTCCTTAATTTGTTGTTCATATTTAAGCTTTTGTTTCTCCTTTTCAGTTTTAGCTAATGCTTGTTTATGTTGGTATTCAAATTCAATGGCTTTTAAGGCCATAAGCTTTTGATGGGCCAAGTTCTTCTTTTCAAGTTCGTACTGAAATTGGGATTGTAGCATTTTTTCGGAATTGTCTTTATTAATTATGCTATCCTTGTATTGTACATATATTTTGTAATGATTGTAGGCATTTTCCCAATTGTTTGCCAAGCTATCAACCTCAGATAATAATTCGTACGAATCTCTGATTAATTGCTTTGCACCTAATGCTTTTGAAAACTTTATGGCACTATCTAAATATACTCTTGATAATTGCAACTCATGTAAGGCTTTGTAAATACAAGCTAAATATATATAGCAGCGTGTAATACCAAAATCATTTTTTATTGTTTTTTGAAATTTTAAAGCTTTAAAATTACAGTCTAGTGCTTTATCA
>VEQB01000438.1 GCA_018883485.1 Bacteroidota bacterium | reverse complement strand
TTAAAAAATACTTAAAATTATGCCCGCCATTAAGGAGATGTAAACTCCCAAAGCAACTCCTTGCCCATAAGTTATAAAGCCATTTAGGTTATTGTCTCTATTAGAAATTATGGCGAAATAAATAGAGGCTGAGAGCGCAACAATGTTAACCAAACCATTTACCAAACCTGCTTGTAGGGTAAGGTTAAACAAATACAAAATAAGGCCAAAACCAATAACGATTAAGGTGTAGACCAATGCAAATTTGGCAATAATTTGCCACTTACTGCTTTTAAATTGTGGTTCCATTATACTTTACTATATGCAATTAGTGAATCATAAATAGCGGCTTCAAATGCGTTAAGGCCAATGGCTAAATTGGCTTCCTCTGCTGGGTCTTCTAAATACTGAAAAAACAATACAATGGGAATAAAAAAATCTTTTAACCCAGTATCTTCTTTCACTTTATCTTTTAGTAATCTTAAACTACCCAAATCTGCTTCTAATAAATGTTCGTTTACAATTAAACTTTCATAAATTCTATACTCATCCTGAAATTCATCCTCTCCCACCAACAAAAATTCATTTAAAAAATCCTCCAAACTAATCTCAGCATCTGTTTCTTTGGCTTCTCCTAAATATAAAAATAGGTTCAGCATTTCAGAACCTTTGTCTAAAGTCTTTTGTTCAATCTCATTCCATTCGGCACTATCAAAGTAATTTTCTTCATGCAATTCTGCCGCCAAAAAATGAACCAATAACAAATCAAACAAAACATCTTCTAAATCTTGGCAAGCAGGATGTTTAGCCACCCACTGTTCTAGCAATTTAGTTCTAAACATGAAATCTACTGGCTCGTCTTCAATGATACCTACAACTTCTCTAACATACGTTTCTGCAAAAGCTGGTTCAAAACTATTAAAAAGTGCTTGAATGCTAGCAAATACAGCTGTTTTATTGATATTATCTTGACTCATAATTTAGTCTTGTGCGTGTAATGTTTTTTGATTGAATACCCACCAAATTTTCCCTTTTAATTTTGTTTCAAACAATGGGAAGTTAGCAGATTTAGAAGGACTATTTTGCACCACAAATTCTGTTTGCGTATCAAAGCAAACTAAGGTTGCTGGCCCCCCTTTTTCGATACTGGTTTTGGGTAAACCTAATATGCTTCTAGGCTGATTAGTGATTGCTGCCAATAAACTATCCAATTGAAAGTTTAGAGGTTTAGCTTTAAATAACAAAGGTAGCATCCAAGGTAAGGTAATCATACCATGGGCCGCATATTCAAATTCTACGGCTTTATCTTCTATGGCTTGAGGCTGATGATTTGAGCAAATGGCGTCAATAGTTCCATCTTGTAAACCATCCCACAAGGCTTTTTGGTCTTGCTTGGTGCGCAAAGGAGGCACTACTTTAAAATTGGTATCGTATGTATTTAAATTTTCGTCTGTAAAACACAAATTAGCCACAGCCACATCGCAAGTAACTTTTAAGCCTTGCCGCTTAGCCTTTCTAATTAACTCTACTGCGCCTTTGCTACTAATGCAAGAAAAATGCATTTTGGCGTCGGCATATTTTAGCACTTCCAAATCGCGAATAATGGCAGCTTCTTCTGCTAGGGATGGAATCCCTTTTAGCCCCAAAAGGGTGCTCACTTTTCCTTCGTGCATGTTACCACCAGCACTTAACGTTTTTTCTTCGGGCAATACCAAAAGTAGGCCATTAAAGATAAGGTTATATTGTAATATTCTAAGCAATAATCCAGCGTTGGCCAGTGGCTTATTCCCGTCGGTAAACCCAATGGCCCCAGATTGCTGCATATCATACAATTCTGCCATTTCTTTGCCTTCTAGGTTATCGGTTGCAGCCCCGTAGGGATGGATTTTTACTGGCAAACTTTTACTAGAATTAACAATATATTGAATGCTAGATTTATTGTCGCAAACGGGGTTTTTAGCAGGCAAAAGTACCACATCAGAAAAACCACCCTTAAGGGCAGCTGCTGCTCCAGAGCTTAGCGTTTCTTTGTGCTCAAAACCTGGGTCGCAAAAATCGGCGCGCATGTCAACAAAAGCTGGACTAATTGTTTTTCCTTTCAATACCAACTCCTTAAATCCTTTGGGGGTTGTAATTTTGGAAGAGGCACTGGTGGCAATATCAATAATTACGCCTTCCTCTATTAGTAAATCACAGACCTTCCCATTAAAACTGGAGCTATTATCGCAGATATGTACTTGA
>VEQB01000063.1 GCA_018883485.1 Bacteroidota bacterium | reverse complement strand
CTTTAATTTAGAAAAAATTATGTTTAATCTACTTTCTGAATCTTAGAAGTCTTAACTGTGTTTCCAATATTCACTCTTACAAAATAAACTCCTGAGGTTAATAGGTTCAAGCCGCCAAGATTTACATATTGTGAACCAGCAACAATTGCGCTTTTTTGCGAGGCAACTGTTCTTCCCATAATATCTACAATCTCAATTTGTGCAGTAGCCTTATCCACAGATGTGATGAAAATGCCAGTACCTTCGTTAAACGGATTTGGATAAACCAAAATTCCTTCTTCTAATGCTTCTGAGATACTCACAGAAACTGTATTAGAGTAAGTTGTAGTGCCATCAAAATCTTCTTGAACCAAACGGTAATAAAGTACATTAGAGGCACTAAATGGCTGCACATCTGTATAGGCATAGTTTCTAATAGTTTTGCTATTACCTGCTCCTTTAACAAAAGTTACTTCTCTAAAGTCTACATTATTTACAGAACGCTCTAAAGTGAATCCTCTGTTATTGGTTTCAGAACTGGTTGTCCAACTCAACTGTGCATCACCATTTACTTGGTTACCTTTAAAGCTTAACAATTCAACTGGCAATGGATTTGTAATGGAATCACCTGCAATGGTAAACTGACCGTAAACATTAATAGCGGTTCTATTTACTACCGGAGCAGCATTAGAGCCCGTTGCTGGTGCATGTATTCCTATTGAAGCCCAAGCGCTAGTTGCATCTACTCTTCTTAGCGCAACCAAATTTGAGAAGCTATTTACACCTGCAAAAGCAGTAGCATTCAGGTTAACTTCGTAGGTTCCAGCTGTGGTGCCGTTAGCAGCAGTAAGGCCCCAGAAACCATTAATTCCTGTTTTATTAACAGTTAAGAATGCAGTACTATCATATAATGGCAAACCTAAATTGCCAGCTGCTGTTGTATTAAATGAACCTATCAAAGAACCCATTACTGTAGGCAATGCCGTATAGCTAACTGTTAGATTTCTGGTAACACCTGTTGCGTTAACAAGTGGGAAGCTGATATTGCTGAAGCTAGAATTAAACCAACGTTTTAAATTACCATTAATGCCAGCAGTGGCGCCAAGCGAAACTGAACCTGTTTGAGTGGTATCAAAACCTAAGGTTAGGATATTATTATTTGTTGTTATTCTAGCACTATTACCTAATGTAATGGTATCAGAAACTGCTAGTTCTGCCGCTGCATTTGCAAATGTAGCTTGTGTATTATTACTTAAGGCTAATCCTCTCACGTTCTCAGAAATCAATCCAGTAAAAGTAGCGGCATTACCAGTATTTATGCTAAGCCTATCACTTAAATTTAACTTGTTACGGTTAGGGGTCCAATTGGCTGCTGTGGCAAAGTTACCACCAGCTGTTTGGTTCCAAACATACGAAGCGTTTGTAGTAGGTAATACCTCAATCGTATAATCTTCTGTCTCTCCATAGAAATATAAACCGCAAGGTGTTATTGGGCTAAAAGTTGTCTCATTTAAGGTTACACGCATTCTAGTTCTGCCGGGTAAAGCATTTAACGGTAAATAGAAAGAACCAGTTTGGAATATTCCATTACCATATAAGAAAGATTGTGTCATCACTACTGTTTCACCTGCATCAGTAAAGTCGCCATCTTGGTTTAGGTCAATCCAAATTCCCATTACACCATCCCAGTTCCCATTACAAGTTGAAGTATGCACGCTAAAAGAAACGCGTTCACCCGCATTTATTTGTGGTGCAACTACAGATTCTGCATAATTGTTGTATAAACTTAATGCAGAGCCGGGTCCAGTTGCAACGGATGTACAGGTGGTTGTATTGTTTAGGGTACTTAAAGTAACATTTAGTATTTCACCATCGCCAGTAAATTGAGCACCAGTAGTGCAATATGGCTGACGAATTTTTCTATTTCCAGCAAGTGAGGTTACAGTTGGTGTTTGATTTACCCCAGCAACAGTAATGCCGGTGCAAGAAACATCAACAGAATCTCCAAGTACTGCAGCGCCTTTGATATCATAAGTTACCCAAAAGTAATTGGTATCTGGATTTAAAGTAGCTAAGCCCGTAATGTTAAAGGTTCCCCAACTTGCGCCTGTAGGTGCTGTTTGTACAAAATTGCTACCGAATTGTGAAGTAGTTGCAAAAACCGGGCTATTGCCTGTAAAGAAAACTTTAGCATTCGCAATGTTGGCCGTATCATTACCGCCACCTGCCGCATCTAAATTAATCTGTGTAGCAGATACAGGAGCGCCAGCGGAACTCATTCTAACCATTACTCTTAACATGCGGTTATTAGTTGAGCCAGTTTCTACCATGCTTAATTCCATGTGTGCAGCAGAACTATTAACGTAGGTTACTGGAGATGATATCAAAACATTCCCTGTTGGGTTAGCAACAATTGGCTGAACCCAATTGGTATAAACTTGAGCACTATCAAAAATAGCATCTAATACATTGTTATTGGCTGCGGTAAAACTAACATCATAAGCTAACCAATAATTATTGGTATCATTTATAAGGGTATCGTTAGTTGTAATAATAAAACTACCAGAAGGAGCAGAAGCTGAACCAACCAATTTTGTATTATTAAACACATTCGAACTTCCAGTGCTATATAATTTAGCAGTTAAGATATTTGCTGCTGTAGTTGTTCCATTTGTTCTAAAGTTAAACTGAGTAACTGTTCCTGGAGTACAAGCAGAAGAGCTAACCTTAATTGGAATACGTAAAATCCTCACATCAGTAGCGCCTGCGCTAGTAGTGCCCGTTTGTTGAATGGTATTACTTGCATTATACACTGGTGCAGAATTCACAATATTTACATCATAATCTTCAGTTTCACCCCAAGTGTAAGTACCGCAAGGTGTTATAGCGCCTGTAGTTTCAACTAAGATTACCCGCATTCTAGTAACTCCAGGAATAGCGGTACAAGGAATATTAATTGTACCTGTTTGGATAGCGGCACCTACATTACTTGAAACGAATGAGGTTGGTGTGATATAAGCTTGCTCACCTGGTAAATCGAAGGTTCCATTTTGGTTGTAATCTATAAATATTGCAACACGAGAAGTAAAGTTACCACCGCAGCTTGCAGCATTAACACTAAATGGAATATTGATACCAGCAGGCAAGTTTGGAGCGGCAACAAACCCAGAATAATTTGAATACTGACTAACCACAGAATTTGCTCCTGGAGCTAGAGTTGTACAATTTGAGGTATTATTTAAGGTTCCAATAGTTACATTCCAAATTTCCTCATCAGCAGTTGAAGTGGCATTACTTGCACAATAAACAGCTCTAATTTTTCTATTTCCAGCTGGAGCGGTAACGCTTGGCACTTGTGGTGTTCCTGCTATGGTTAAACCTGTGCATTCCACATCAACAGAGTCGAACAATATAGCAGTTGGTTTAATGTTATAGGTAACCCAGAAATAGTTGGTATCATTTAATAATGTTTGTAAGCCAGTTATATTAAAAGCACCATATTTATTTGCAGTAGGTGTAGTTTGTACAAAGGTGCTTCCAAATTGGTTAGCAATAGAGAAGTTAGGATTACTACCTGTAGCAAAAATCTTTACATTTTCAATATTAGAAGTATCATCGCCACCACCATTGGCATCTAAGTTAATTTGCGTAAGTGAAACAGGTGCACCGGCAGAACTCATTCTTACCATAACACGCAACATCCTATTATTGGCAGAAGGTCTTTCTACTTGTGTTAAATCTGGATGTTCTGTTGAACTTCCTACATAAGTCATAGGTGAAGAAATAAGCACATTGCCAGTTGGATTACCATTACTAGGGACATACCAAGCGCTAATTAGATTGATACTATCTAGTCTGGCGTCTAAAACATTATTATTTGCTGCACCAAAAGCTACATCATAAGTTAACCAATAAAAGTTAGTGTCGTTATTCAGGGTATCTGCAACGGTAAACGTAAATTGACCACTTGGGCTAGCTACTGTTCCAATTAAATTAGTGATAGCAAAAACTCCAGAATTTCTTGTAGCATACAATTTAGCGTTAGTAATATTAGCAGCTGTTGTTGTTCCAATAGTGTTAAAACGAAGTTCGTTCATAATTGCAGGGTTACAAATTGAAGAATTTACTATTACAGGAACTCTCAACACCCTTACATCGTTAGCACCAGCGCTTGTAGTTCCAGTTTGTTGGTTAACTGCCATATTGGTATAAGAAGGAACAGCAGGTACAATATTAACTCTGTAATCTTCACCTTCGCCCCAACCAGAATTTGAAGCTCCACAAGATTGATTAGCATTAGGTTGTGAATCATCACCACCTCTGACACGTAAACGTAAGATACCTGTTGGAGCTGAACAAGGCACTGTAAAATTAATAATTGCTTGGCCATTAGCTCCTGCATTGGCTGGTGTTTGAATTCCTAAATCTTCCCCTACATCATTAAAATCTCCATCTGCGTTATAATCTATCCAGGCGCGTGCAAATTGGGAGCCATCTGGGCCATAATTTATGGTTAGCGTATTAGTTGAACCTGGTACCAAATTTGGCACAGTAACATTACTAAAATAAGTATATTGGCCGTTGCAACCACTGCTGTTATCTAAATTTCCTAGTCGCACACGTGCTATAAAATCTGTACCACAACCATTAGCATAAGTAGTTAAACAATAAGGAACTCTAATCTTCCTATTTCCAGCTGGGGCACCTGCAATTGCTGTTTGGCCAATGCCACCAATCGTAACACCTACCAATTCGCCATCAACCGAATCGCCAACAATAGCGTTAGCCTTAATATCATAAGTAACCCAAAAATAATTGGTATCATTAGCCAAAGGAAGTATTCCATTAATATTAAAAGCACCATATTTTGTGCCAGTAGGCGAAGTTTGAATAAATGAAGTGCCAAATTGTGTTGCAGCAGAAAAGTTTGAATTACTTCCGGTATAAAACACTTTCACATTAGCTATATTTAATGTGTCGTCTCCACCTCCATTTGCATTCAAACTAAATTGGGAAATACTAACAGGTGCGCCCGAAGAACTCATTCTTACCATTACACGCAATAATTGATTGTTAGTAGAAGAAGTTTCTACCATACTTAACTCTGGTTGAGTAACCTCCATACCTAAATAAGTCATAGGTGTGGCCACTTGTAATGCGCCAGCAGGGTTATTGGATGATGGCACCCTACCTAATCCTGCTACAATGATTGAATCGACACGAGCATCTAACAAATTAGTATTAGTTGCGGTTAATGAAACATCATAAGCAAGCCAAAAATAATTAACCCCAGCAGCCAAGGCCTGGGTGCCAGCTACGTTAAATTGACCAGAAGGGGAAGTAACGGTAGTACCAAATTGGTTTAAATTGTTAAATGTAGTGCTTGATCCAGTAAAAAATACTTTTGCGGCTGCTATATTGGAAGCAGCGGTGGTACCTATGGTATTGAAATAAAGTTGAGATATAGTTAAAGGAGTTCCAGTTGAACCAGAAACGTAAACGGCAACTCTTAACAAACCATTATCTGTGCTACCAGGTGGCACTTGCGCAGTTATTTGAGTTACACTTGAAGAGTCGTATCCAAATGCGTCTGGCAATAAGTCTGCTTCATCTGCACCAATATCAAAATCTAGGCCACCTCCGTTAACAGAGCCTGCTGGCCCTGGTCTCGCATTTCCATCGTAATCTGTATTGTAACCCAATACTGGTCTTCCATTTGATTCTAATATTGACTTTAAATTGGGTGCCAAATGCAAATCTGTGTTCGAAACAAATACTGGATCTACATTAAAAGAATTTGAATCCTTAAGAGAAATAGTTTTCCAAGCGGCAAAAGTTTGATAATTTGCTGTGGCAACTCTTCCAATATTTCCGCTTACACCAGGTGTAAAGTAGGCGTTTCTATCAAAAGAAACCGAGGTAAAAGGAACAGTGCTACCAAAATAAATTCCGTTACAAGCTTGACCACTGCTATCGGATTGCTTATTAATTAATATATTATTTCGAAATTCTGCAAGTGTTATTGTAGTGGAAGATAAGGCCACACAAGCCGAGAAATTAGATGTTCCAGACCCGTTATTGGGCTTTAATAGTGCAATAGTGTTATTTGTGATTCTTAATCCAGGTAGTGCAGCCGCAGAATATATACCAAAATTGGTAAATGTTGTAAAGGAACTTAGATAGTGAAAAGCCCGAATATCACGAATGAAGTTATTGTAAATATGAATTCCAGAATTATTGGTGACTGAAGAAAGAAAGATACCATAGGCACCCCAACCACCAGTTGTGGGTTGTTCCACATTATGTACATTGTTATTTCTTATAATTGCACCAGCACAAGATAAATTTATATCTATCCCTGCAATGTTTGCACTCCAACCTGTTAAAGTATCACCCCCTTGAATATCATTTCCTTCAATTATTAATGAATTACTCGAAGGTGTTACTTGTGTGTTGGCAACAAAAATTCCTCGCAAACCCATATTATTTGCTTGAACATTACTACCTAAAATATTGTTACGAATAATAAGTTTATCCATCAGGTAAGGAGCTGCTAAACCATAAGCATAAATTCCGGTATAGCAGCGTTGAATCCAGTTATTTTCTATTAACATTGAATCATTATCTGCAGCTCCAGAAACGGTAGTAATAGTTGCTGCAGCAGTACTCAATCCACAAAAGATACCATAACTTACTGTTGTAGCAACTGCGGTAGGCCTTCCTCCAATGATAATACAATTTTTAACTACTGCATTTCTGCAGCCATCCGATGTTGCACTCGATGAACTAAAACGAATACAAGCTGTATTTACTGAAGTGGTAGTAGCCATTTGAATGGTTAGGTTTCTAGCACCGGGAGTGGCAGGATCATCCCCATCAATGGTTACACTATCTGCACCAATAAACTCCAAAATAGCTCTGGAGGCTGTCGGAGTTGCAGCAGAGTTAATAGTAACATTGCCTACAGGCATAATGCTTATATTATCATAAGCTGAAGAACCGGCACCAGATCTTAACAATTGAACCGGAGTTGCAGGTTCAGTTGTATTAGCCGTGACAGAAATTTGAATAACACCCTGATGCGTGCCTGCATTAATTGCCGCAAAGGCAGCATTTACAGTGGTGTAACTAGTTGGACCAGTAGTGCCCGATGTGGCGGTAACGCTCACTTGGGCATTGAGCCAATTACTTGCTCCCAGCAAAGTAATCAACAAAAGCAAAAAGCTTTTAAAGCTAAGTATATGTTTTTTCATGTAATAAAATTTGATAATCTAAATAAAAACTAAATCCAAAGGCTAAAAAGCCTCTATTCATTCCACACTGTGGTGCGCCAAAAATCCGCTGGATTGGCAATAAATACTAACGATTTACTTGAATGGCTAAAATTCATTGAAAATCAAATGTAGAAAAAAATATCTAAAAAACCAGAAAAGGTTAAGAAATTTAAAACTTTTTCAATTGAAAGTTGTTATACAGCCATTTTACTCTTGCTTTTTAATTTTCCGATAAACAACTCCTTGGTTGGTTTCTATTTGTAACACATAGATTCCATTTTGTAAGCTCTCAACGTGAATAAAATTGGCGCTTTCACTTGCTAATAAACGCCCATGCAAATCCAATACAGAAATTCTTTGAACCTTTGTTGAACCGCTTGTTTCAACACTTACTCTAGACCTTGCAGGGTTAGGATATACTATAAAAGAACTTGGTTCAAACCGACTATTTAAACCATTTGCCATTTCTAACATAAAATAGGCGGAGGTATCTGCTGTTGCACCAGCACTTTCTTTTACAATGATTACCCCGTAAGGCTTAGTAAAAAAATTGGCTATAGTAAATTTAATTGGGTTGGTTGTTGTTGGAAGATTACCCAAACCTAAATTTATCCAAGTGGCCATTGAATCTTCACTGAACAGCACTGTTACCGAATCTATATTTTGATAGGTATAGGCAATATTAACTACTTCTCCCTTTTTCCACGAACTAGCAACGGTTGGTTCGGTAATAACAATAGACTTAGGCAATGGCGGTATGCTATCTTCTGGGATATAGGTCATGTTTCTAAAATTGATGCGATCTGCCCATTCTGGAAAATCGATAAAAGGATTTCTGTTACCCTGTTCTACAGCAATGTATTCGTTACGCGCTATTTCAAAAGCTTCTGGAGGATCCATTTGATGCCATTGCTTTAAAATAGTTAAGGACTGTTGGTTTGGAATTGCCCAAGAATTACCTCTTGAACCATTATAACAAACTGCCATATAATATAATGCCCTAGCTATATCTCCCTTTTGCTCTGGCCTTGGTTCATAAGAAGTAATATTAAAACTATCTTTACCTAACATGCCAAAACCAGTTGGTGAGGTATAGGTAGGTGTAACTACTTCGTGAAACGGATTATTGCTTCTTCTTGCATTGGCATTAGTTTGATGCGCTGGAAACAAATTATGTAAATCATTATACTCTGGCAATTCGCTGGTAGTACCCGGCGCATTTGGCCAATCTGGATTACCTTGGTTAGAAGGCATCCAACTTTGTGGCCACGTATGTTCGCGGGTTAAAACTGCGCCATTATTACCCGCAGCCCACAAAAATGGCTCATCGTATAAAAATTGATGACCGGTATAAACACAAGTTACTACTTTTTTGCTATTAGTGGTATCTCTTGCCAACCAAGGATTAACTAACCTTGGGATATAGCTGCTATAAAAAACCGTATCGTGCGGGTTGATGCGCGCAGTTAAACTATTTACAAAATTAGAATTGGATGGGTTAATGCCTTGGTAATAATTGCCTGGTGTTTTGCCACTCGTACTTACCGAATTTTTAAGAGATGTGCTTGTTAAATAATTTTCATAACCAGAAGGTCCATTAAAACTATAAACCGCATAATGATAGGTTTGGTTGGCAAGAATATAATTAGGATTAAAAACAATAGTTGAGTCTGCTACAATTTCAACTTGTGCCAAACCAATATAGTCTCCCCTTTTATAACTTTGCCCATCAGTTGGTGTTTCTGTAATGGATGAACCCAACTTTCTTAAAATTAAATATTTTTCTGCAAGCTTGTTACTTGCATTTAATTGGGTGGTATAACCATAGGATTTTACTGAAGCAAAATTAATGGCTTGTGCATTGCCGCTTGGTTCTGTAGCTAAACTACCACCAATACCATACAAACTTAAACTAAACAAGCGCTTATCTGGATCATTGGTGTACAATAACATCGTGGCAAACCTAGAACCGTTTGCGCCAGGATTGAAGCTAATGTTAAACCCTTTAGCTTGGCCAAAAGGAATGGAATCTGGCAAATTACTTACACTAAAATCTGATGCATTTAACCCAGTAAATCTTACACTATCCACTAACAACACTTGTGAGGTGCCTCCATTTTCTAAAACCAAAGGCGTGCTGCTAGCATTACCAGTCACAAAATTGGCTCCGTTTACTAGCGTCTTACCCAAATGTTTCACCACCAAAACAGGGGTAGCAGGCGCAGGTGCTGCGGTAATGAGAATGCTATCTAAACCAACATTAGAACCAGCTTGCTTGTCGTTATAAAAGAACCTAACAAAACGAGTAGTTGCTTGCAAGGCATCTTGGTATCTTGTAAACCCACTAGTCATAGAAGTTAATGTTCTTACATCGGTCCATGTTTGGCCATTCACAGATTCTTGAATTTTAAAAGAACCTGTAAAGGGAGGATTG